>CAXRHS010000031.1:0-2023 GCA_964230235.1 Myxococcota bacterium | reverse complement strand
CCCAAGCCCAGCATCAGCGAGCTTTTGGTCACGACCTGCGGTCGGTGGCGCTTGGCGGCGGCGAGCACCTGGCAACTCTGGCCAAAGCTGGCGCGGCGATCGCGGATCCGCGGCGACAGCGCCGCCACCGTCTCGACGTTGTGCGCGAACACATCGGGCCCGGCGTCGAGCACGCAGCGCACGGCTTGGAGATCGCCTTGAAAATCAGGGGTCAGGACTTCAACCAGGGTGTCCGGCGTTCGCCACTTGATGGCGCGCACGGTCGCCGCGAACTGGCCGGCGCCACCGTCGGGCAGGTCGTCGCGGTTGACGCTGGTCAGCACGACGTAGTCCAAGCCCATCAACGCCACCTGCTCGGCGGCTTTGGCGGGCTCGTCTGGATCCAAAGGCGCCGGCCGCGGGTTGCTTTTGACGGCGCAGAACCGACAAGTGCGGGTGCAGGTATCGCCCAGCAGCATCAGCGTCGCGGTGCCTTCATTCCAGCATTGCCCGATGTTGGGGCATTGTGCTTCTTCGCACACGGTGTGCAGGCCACGGTCGCGCAAGCGGGTCTTGATCTCGCCATAGCGGGGGCCGCCGGGCAACGGCGCCCGCAACCACTCGGGCAACCGCGGCCGGATCTTGCCCTGGTCGCTCTGGCGTTGGCGCAAAAGCGCGGTCTGATCGATCGAAATTCGCAAGTTGTCGCCCTACTTGCAGACGCTCGCCGCGTCGACCGCGGCCGGTGCGACCGTCAATACCTGGCCGACGTCATCGAGGACCGCCGCGGTGTCGCCGGTGCGGGTGCTGGCAAGTCCGCCGGCCAGCAGCGCGCCAAGCGGGGTGGGCGCGACCGCCACGCCCAGACGCGAACCGCCAAGGCCGAGCGTGGTGATCAATTCCAGGGCCACCGGACCGTCGCCCGCTGGCAGCGTATCGGGCACTTTGAGGACCCACGCGCTGTCGAGCACGCAGTCGTCTTTGTCTGGATTGGCCTTGGCGCACAAGGCTTGGACGTCGGCTCCGACGCTCATGGCGACCAGACCGGCCCCCACCAGCAGACGCCGCCCCTCTAGCCCCAGACCGATGCCAAACAGACCCGCGCGCAACTTGTCACCCGCCAGGGTCACCGGACGCAATTCGGCAGTCTGGCTCGATCGCGTCACGGTCACCAGATAGCTTGGCGCCGCCACCGCCGACAGCGCCGACTCGATCGGCACACCGCCGGCCACGACAAACGTCAGCACATCACCAGTCCGCGAGACCGGCGCCACCACCGGTGCGACGGTGCTCAAATTGGGATCGTCCACCAGCGCGGCTGGACCCGTGACCTTGAGTTTGACGCTGACGGGCGTACCGGCTTCCAGCAATTCGCCCATGGCGTCGGCTGGAGCCGCTTTGCCATTGGCCAGGACGGCACCACCCCAAATGACCACGGTACCGTCGGCAAAACTGAGCAGGGCCGGCCGCACCCGTGCGGCATTGAGCTTGACCGAGTCGGACTTGCCGGTGCCGCCAGTCAGGATTTCTTCCGGGTTGGCCAACCGCGTGGCCTTGTCCATGACCTGACCGGTCTCGGAAACCCCGCCGACGTACAGAATTGCAGAGACCAGGCGGATGGCGCTCGACAAGATATTGGCGCCGACGCCCACATCGACCTTGGTCGGGTCGAGCGCTTTGGTCGAGGCCTTGCCGACAGTCAGGTCCAGCAACTCGGCCTTGATCGACGGGGCTGCACCGTCGACTTTTTCGGGAACCAAAATGTCAAGCACAAACGGGCTGTTGGCGGAAAACCGCCGCACTGAAAGCGCGCCGCCGACAACCAGCAATTGCGGCTGTTTGCCGTCCTGCGAAATGGCGTGCACGTGCGGCAGAATGCGCGCCGAACTGAGCTTGGGACCGGCCACGAAATGGCCCTGGCGGGCATCGTAGTAGTCCACGGCGTCCGTGCCGTTGCCCGTGGTGGTCTTTTCAAGCCAGGTGCCCAGTCCGCCCACAACGACCGCGTCGCCGTTGGTCAGGGCGGCCGCACCGGAAAGCGCCC
>CAXRHS010000030.1:0-2313 GCA_964230235.1 Myxococcota bacterium | reverse complement strand
ATAAGGGCTATGCCGGAAAGTGGTGCTTGGCAGTGGACTGCGTATGACAATGAGCATGGCGTTATCGGGGAAGGCATCGCCGCTACTGCGAAAGACGCAAAGCGCGCCTGTGCCGCCGAGCTAGTCCTCGCCAACCACTGGTGCCGCCATTGCCGGCGAGTGCGCGTGGCTATGCAGGACATCGTCATGATGGAAGAAGCGCCATGACCCGCCACTGCCTGCACTGCGGCGACCGGCAACGCGCCTGGGTCTGCGCGGCGTGCGAAGGCACCGACAAGCGCCCGTGGGCACTTCGCCCTGGCTGGGTGCAGGACGTGATTGCCGCCGTGCTGGCGCTGGTGCCGACGCGGCGGCTGGTGCGGAGCGCGAGAGACGGCCGGCATGTGCTGGCTTGGAGGATTTGATGTTGTTGATCTGGAAAGACGGCCGCTGCACCAACCCGCCGCAAGACTGGGCGGTCACGGTCATGCGATCCGAGTACTCGGAAGGCTGGCGGTTTTGCGCCTCGAAAAACAGCGGGTTTGGTGGTATCGACGATTGCCACTACGCCACCGAGCGGCAGGCGCAGTTGGCGTGCGAGGCCGCGCTTGTGCGGTTGGGGATTCTGCCGCTGCCGGAATGGACAGCGAGAGATGCCACGCTGGCGCACATCGTCGCTCCAACCGGCGAGCTTTGGGCTGAGGCCCGTAGGGCTGGCCCAATTGGCTACACATGGGAATTATTGTCAATCTGGGATGCTTGCGGCGATGTGATCACGTTTGACGAAGCCCAAGCCGCCGCCGAACGCCACCTGCGCGCCGAGTATGCCGCATGGCTGGAAGCCCAAGCGGCGAAGGAAGGTGCGCCGTGAGACTGCGGCATGTGTGTCTTTGGGCGGTCGCTGCCCACGCAGCCAAGTGCGCCATGCTCGGTGGCACGACGCACGCAACCCTATCAGCCGCAGTCGCCTGCTGTGCCGCTGCCTACCTTCTACTGACGGAGCAACCATGAACACCGCCGAACTCAGGGCCGACGCCGACCTAGACGCCTGCCGGGCGGCGTTCCCGGCGCTTGACTGGTACTGGCATACCGCCTACCAGTACCGCGGCGCGCTACCCCCGGCACATGTCGTCAGCGTCGGTGTCGAGCCGCACGGTGCGGATGGCCGTAGGTGGTGCATCGCAAGACTGTTCGTTGGCGGGGCCCAAGTGCGCCAACTCACCGACGATTCAGTCAGCGCCGCGTTGGCCGCCCTACGCCAAGCCATGACCGCTGTTCGCGACGACCTGACCGCCGCGCTGGGGGGGCCGTGACCATCCTGCTCAAACTGAGCGCAGACGCGCCGCGCTGGTACGCCGACGTGGGACTGGACATGGCGCAGCGGTTCGCCAGCGAATACCCAGACCGCAAAGGCGTGCGAGACGGGGTGTTTTTTCACGTTCAGCGCGGCAGCGAATTCATCGGCGTCTATGTGTGGCGCACGCCAACCGGCACCATCAAGGCCGACATTGCTACCGCGAATCCGGTGGCAGTTACCGCCGCCGATCCCTGACCGCCACGCTCCCGGCCTGGACCTCGACAACCCGCGAGTCCAGCCAGGCCGACACGCCTTGCGCGATGGCCATGCCGACCTCAGCCAGCGCGCGGTACTGCGGCGGGCAGGCGGCAAGGGCAATCGCGCCGATGGTCTTGCGCAGGGTCGCGGGGTCGCCGCCGAACTTGGATGCGGCATCCACGGCAGCATTGGCAACCGGCGCAATCGCGGCGGGCGGCAGCTTGCCTTGCAAGCGGCGGGTCAACTCCGCGCGCAGGATGGCGGTTGGGTCAGCGGTCATGCGCCACCAGCGGAAGCCACCGATCGCCCGCGTGCCGTGACCAGAAGGCGCGGTCGATCGCCTGCTCCCAGTCCTCGCCGTGGACAGCCCGCACGATCTTGCTGTCCTCAGGATCGTCGGCGTCAAGCAACACGCACCACTGGCCGTCAGGCGGGTCCAGGTCGGTGCCGATGGTCTGCCACGGGATGTCAGCGGTCATTCATCGACTCCATGAGCATTCGCGCAGATTGGCGTGCATCCCCCAGCGGATCGTGAGCCGGCTCGTCTAGCAGCCTGTCGCCGGCAACAAGGGGGTCTTTGCCCAGCGCGAGCAAAATGGACGCCAAATCGTGCAGCGGGTATGGCCCGTCCCATTCGTTGGTGGCCAGACTGTCATCCACACAGGCGATCAAGAAGCGCGCCTCAACCGGCCACGCGCAATCCGCGACCAAGACTGCGCCGGCCGCGCGTTCCCGCAACCAGTCCGCCCAAAAACGCTGGCGGACCTGCCGTGGACCCT
>CAXRHS010000029.1:0-3438 GCA_964230235.1 Myxococcota bacterium | reverse complement strand
ACCGAGCGCGGGAAGTTCCGGCACCCCGCCGGCAGCCCATGCAGCCCCGTCGCCGTGTGCAGGCGGCACGCCGCGCTGGGGCGATCGAGCAGGGCGCATTCGCCGCCCGGCTGCTTGACGACCCCCGGTGGCCGCTGCTGGTTGACCGCCGTCCCAAACTGCGCGCGGCTCAGAACCGGCGAATCTGCGGCGGCGACCTGGTTGGCAATGCGCTCGAATTCGCCGTCCAGCAGCGTCGCCCGCCACGGCGCCGCGCAGCACACAAGGCTGTGACCGCAGCGGTAGCCAGCGAGCACGGCCGGCGCGCGCACGCCCTGCCCGTGGTCAGGGCTCATCGGCGCGCACCACCCCGACTTTCAAGGCGAAACCGCCAGCATACAGGGCGCGCACCACCGCAGCTGCTCGCGTCTCTTTGGAGACTGCGGCTTTGATCGCGGCATCGGCGCGCTTGACCACTGCGGGATCGCTGGCAGCTTTGGCCATGCGCGCTTCGGTCTGGGCAGCCGACACGCTGGGGTCGCCCGTCAACAGTTCACCGGTCGCGGTGGCATGAAGGCCCAGGTCGCCCGCCAGCTCGCACACGGCGGCGACGTAGCGCGCAAATGCCGCCGGGTCTCCGATCGCCTGCATGCTGGCTGCCGCGCGCAGGCTGGTCGGCAGCGCGGCGAAAATGGCGGTTGCCTGTTCTTGGGTCAATACCATCGGTTGCCTCGCGCGAAATCTCCAGCGCCTGGCGGCGCGCTTGACGGGCCGCCCCGGCCGTGCACGATTGTCGCCGCCGGCCCGCTGCGCCGCAACGTGTGCCCCCTGTGACCGACGCCAACGCCGTGGCCCCCACCGCCTCCGTAGCGGCCGATGTCGTGCGCTGGGCGCGCGCTTTGCTGGGTCGCTACATGGCGCTGTACGATCACGGATCGACGGCGCAAGGCGGTGTGCTGCCTGCCGAACTGCAGCGCTGGCTGCGCGGCGAGGGCCAGGCCCCCGAGCGGCTGGCCCGCGGGCGCGCTGCCGATGCGGAATTGGCCGCGCACCGGTCCGCCGCGCTGGCTTGGCCCGAGGCCGGCGAAGCGGGTCGCTGGCGGCGCCTCGTCTTTGGCGTGCTGCAAAGCGATCTGGAGCGCGACCTCGTGGCTTTGCTGGCCGCGCTGGACTTGAGCCCGCGCACGGCGGCGACCCTGCGCTTGCTGTCCGGCTGGACCGACGCCGCCGGCATCGAGCGCAGCTTTGCGCAGTCGGTGCTGGACCCGTTTGAGACCCAGGCCGAGGCCGTCGCGGACCTTTTGCGCAGCGACCACCCGCTGGCCGTGCTGGGGGTCGTGCGCGGGTTGCAGGCGCGCGGCGAGTTTCGCGTCCAGTTTCTCGACCTGGCACCGGTTGCGCTGACCTGGCTGGGCCACGGCGCGGCGGCCGCGTGCCGTGGGCGCGATCAACTGCGCTGGTTTGGCCCCGAAGCCAAGGAACCGCTGTGGCAGTGGCCGCTGGTGCAGGCCGACATCGCGCGCGCGACCGAGCAACTGGCGACCAGCGGCGGGCGGCTGCGGCTGCGCGCTGGCACCGCCGACGACGCGTTGTTGTGGGCGCGCGGGGTCGCTGCCGGCGCTGGTCGGGGGCTCGTGGCCTACGACGGCCAGACAGCGCTGCGCCGCCAACCGGGCGAGGCAGCCTGGCTCGACAGTGAAGCGCTGACTGACGGCATTCGCGCCGCTGGGCTTTTGGCGTTGCTCGAAAACGCGCCGTTGTTGGTGCGCGGCCTCGGTCAAGACGACGGCAGCCGCGCGCTCGACCTGACCGCGGTGGTGCGTCTGTTGCAACCGCTGCCGGTGCCGGTCGTCATCGAAGACGCGCAGGCCGAAACGGCATCGGTGGCCACCGCGCTCGGCCGCGATCTCAAGTGCACGGCGATCGAGGCGACTTTTCCCGATTCCGCGCAGCGCCGGCAGCTGTGGGCGATCGGGCTGCAACCGCGCGAACGGTCGGCGCTGGGCGAGCCTGGCGTGGCGCGACTGGCCGGCTTTCCGCTCACGCCTGCGCAGGTGTCGGCGGTGCTGCAAGAGCGCCGTCTGGCGGTCGGCGGCGTGCACGACTTGGACGCCACCGCGGAGGCATGCCGCGAGCGCGTCGGCCATCGCGTCGGCGATGTGGCGCAGCGGGTCACCACCGCCGCGAACTGGGACCAGGTGGTGCTGCCCGACCCGGTGCTCGCGGTGGTCAAAGAAATCGTGGCCTTCGCGCGTCATGGCGAAAAGGTGTTGCAAGACTGGGGGTTCGCCGCGCGCTACCACTATGGCTTGGGGCTCACCGCGCTGTTTTCCGGGCCGCCCGGCACCGGCAAGACCATGCTCGCCGGCATCATCGCCAAAGAACTCGGCCTGGACCTGTACCGCATCGACTTGTCGCGGGTGTTGTCCAAGTACATCGGCGAGACCGAGCAGCGGCTGGGTCGCTTGTTTGAAGAAGGCCGCCGCGGCGGGGTGGCGTTGCTTTTCGACGAAGCGGACTCGCTGTTTGCCAAGCGCACCGAGGTCAAAAGCTCGGTCGACCGCTATGCCAACCTCGAGGTCAACTTCTTGCTGCAAAAGATGGAGGAGTACACCGGCGTCGTCATCTTGACCACCAACTTTGCGGACAGCATCGACGAAGCCTTCAAGCGGCGCATTCGCTTTCATGCGCAGTTTCCGTTGCCCAACCAGCTGGAACGCCAACAGCTGTGGCAGGCGATGATCCCGCCCAAGCTGCCGATTGTCGCCGACCTGCCGTTCGAGCTTTTGGCCAAGGCGTATGAGTTTTCGGGCGGCGAGATCAAGAACGCGGTGCTGCGCGCGGCCTTCTACGCGGCTGTGGACGCGACGCCGGTTTCGCTGGAGTTGCTCGACCGCGCGGCGCAAGCCGAATGTGCGGAACGCGGTCGCCTGGTGCTGCGCACGGCGCTGAGCCTGGACTGGTAAGCCGTGGCCGCCACGCTTGGCGATCACCTCGCGCAGGTGCACGGTGGTCCCTCGCCACGCTGGGTCGCCTGGCTGCGGCAACAGGGGTTGCCGCCCGCCGCAGCGCCCGCGCAATTGACGGCCGCCCAGCGCGCGCGGTTGCAGGCAGCGCTGGCGCGCGGACTGCCCGCCTTTGCAGGTCACACAGCGCCGGCCGCGCCAGCAGCGCCGGCCTCGGTGGTCAGCTGGGCCCGCGATCACCTGTGGGCGTGGCTGCGTCTGCACCGGCCGTGGCTGCTGGGGCAGGGCGAAGGCGCCCCCGCGTCAGAGCGCGACAACCTGACCCGCTGGCTGGCGATGGGCGACGGCGCGGCGGACACCTGGCAGGCGCTGCCGGCCGGCGACCCGCTGGTCCAGGCGTTGCGCAGTAGTGGGCTGACCAACGACCCGGCGGCGCTGCGGGTGTGGGCGTTCTTGGAAGTCGCGGCGCGCCACCACCCGATCATGCACACCT
>CAXRHS010000028.1:0-2647 GCA_964230235.1 Myxococcota bacterium | reverse complement strand
TGCCACGCGCGCTGCACGACGGTGGTCTTGGCGAGGTTCATCACCCCTTCCATCACCGAGCGCTCGACCAGCCGATTGCAGCGCGCCTCCCCATCGGCGATGGCCGAGAACTCGCGCTCGTGCAACCGATACACGTCTTTGATGTTGCGCAGCCACGGGTCGATGAGACCAAAGCTGTGCCGCGACATCGCCGCCTTGACCCCGCCGCACCCGTAGTGTCCGCACACGATGATGTGCTTGACTTCCAGGTACACCACTGCGTATTCAAGGACCGTCAGCAGGTTCAGGTCGGTGTTGACCACCAGGTTGGCGACGTTGCGGTGCACGAACACTTCGCCCGGCTGAGTGCCGGTAATCGAGTTGGCCGGCACGCGGCTGTCGCTGCAGCCGATCCACAGAAACTCCGGGCGTTGGATCGATGCGAGCCGCGCGAAATACTCGGGATCCTCGGCGACTTGTTCAGCGGCCCAGGCCTTGTTGTGCAGCAACAGACGTTCGTAGGAATTCATGGGGTGACCTCCACGGGAATGGTAGATGGCTCGGGCGCAGGACGGGCGTCAAAGCGGATGGCGGCGTGGGCCGGACGAGCCGGGTTGCGGCGCACCTGCAGCGTGATGTTCTTGAGCTGGGCGTGATGCGCAAACTCGTTGATGACGTCGATGATGTCGCGGTCGATGCTGTCGGCAGCCGACAGGTCGACAACCAGAAAGGCGTCGCGCGGAATCGTCTCCAGGGTGCGGCGCAGCGTTGGCTTGACGAAGAACGACACATCTTTGCGCAGCCGCAGCAGGTAGTTGGGGCCATCGTGGACCAGCGTCACCGCGGTGCGGAAGTTGGCCTGGATGTGGAAGAACACGCCGACCGCGATGCCGACGAGAATACCGCTCAGCAAGTCGGTGACCAAGATGGCGGCAATCGTGACGGCAAACGGAATGAACTGATCTTTGCCCTGCGACCACAGCTCTTGAAAAATCTCGACTTTGGCCAGCTTGTAGCCAGTAAACACCAGAATCGCGGCGAGCGACGCCAACGGAATCAGGTTGAGCCATTGGGCCGCGAAAAGCGCCGCAAGCAGCAAAAGCGTGCCGTGCAGAATGGTCGAGAGCCGCGAGCGGCCGCCCGAATTGACGTTGGCCGAGCTGCGCACGATGACACTGGTCATCGGCAACCCGCCCAACAGCCCGGCCAGCATGTTGCCGGCGCCCTGGGCCATCAGCTCACGGTTTGGCGGCGACACGCGATTCAACGGGTCGAGCTTGTCGACCGCCGACACGCCGAGAAGGGTTTCGAGGCTGGCGACGATTGCCAGCGTCAACCCGGCCTTCCAAACTGCGACATCGCCGATCCGACCGAAGTCCGGAAAGCTCAGATGCCCAAGAAAGGCAGAGGCACTTTCGACGACAGGCAATTGCACCAGGTGCTCGGGCTCAAGCGCCCAGGTGCCACCCTTGATGGCCATGGCCTGGCTGGCCGCGACCGACGCCAGCACCGCCACCAGCGGACCTGGCAGCGCCGACAACACGGCGACGCGCTTGAACCAGGGACGCTCCCACAGCCACAGGATCGCCATGGCGAAGCCGCCCACGACCGCTGCGGCCGGCGTGATGGCCTGCAAGGCGTGCGGCAGCGCCGAGAACGTGTTCTCGCCGCCCGCCTGGGCAAAATTGAAGTCCCCTTCGTAATCCTTGTCGTAGCCGACCAGATGCGGAAACTGCTTGAGGATGAGCAGCAGCCCGATGGCCGCCAGCATGCCGCGGATGACCGCGTTGGGCACGAAGTCGGCGATGGTGCCGAGTCTGAAAGCGCCGGCCGCCAACTGGAACGCGCCCGCAAGGACGACTGCCGTCAAGAATGCGGGCCACGACCCCAGACCGACAATGGCGGCTGCGACAATGGCGGTCAGGCCAGCGGCCGGGCCGGATACGGACAGCGCCGAGCCGCTGAGCGCGCCGACCACGATGCCACCGACGATGCCGGCGACGATGCCGGCGGGCAAGGGCGCGCCAGAGCCGAGCGCAATGCCCAGACACAGCGGCACCGCAATGAGAAACACAACGATGCTGGCCCGAAAATCGGCGCCGGCAGTAGCAAACAGTTCCTTCATCCATGAACTCCTGGCGCCGCAAGTCGGTCGCGACCTGGCAAGGCGCTTGTTGGCAAGTTTGGTTGGTCGACGAGCGCCGCTAGCCCAGCACACACGCCAGCGCGGCGTCGCCTGGGAGGGCGGCGCGCAGGCTTGCGAACCAACAAGGGCGGCGATCGGCGGTCCAGGTCCGATGGCGTAACGGTGCCGGTGGACCTGCGCGGCTAGGCGGTCTTGGGCGGGCGCAGCAGTCGGTCCAAGTACGGCGAGCGCGGCACGGCTTCGTCATCGCCGCGGCAGGCGTGGCCCTTGCGCTGCAACAGCGGAGTCGACGCCAGCACCGTGGCGTGGATTCCGCTCGCGGGCAGGCGTTCTTCGTCGCCGTCGCTGTCGGGCGCGCTTTGCAGCGGCTGCGCATCGCAAGTCGAACAGTCGACGTCCGCGGGCACCGGCAGGGCAACCAGGTCGACGGCGAGCGCCAGCAGCAGCCACGCCGCAAACGTGCGCAACCAGCTCAGGGCCCGCGTAAAAACAAGTCGATCGACACAAGCGCGAAGCGGAGCG
>CAXRHS010000027.1:0-5755 GCA_964230235.1 Myxococcota bacterium | reverse complement strand
CTGCACCATGCCGCCATTGACGAACAAAAGCGACGGGTCGGCCGGCGGCAACAGCGAGTGCGACGCGACCACGGTGTGGCCGTGGGCGGCGAAGTAGTCGAGGAAAGCCTTGCGAATCGAGGCGACGGAGCGGGGCGACGGGGCGGACATGGTGGGCTCGCGGCCGCCTTGGCGGCGGTCAAAAGGGGCCGGGAGTTTAGGGCGGCGGAGCGAATTAGTCATGCGGTGGTGCGGAGCGGGGTGCTGCGGCGATGGGTGCACAGTTATCCCTGCCAAATGGTGGGTGGCACTGAGCATTTGGCAGGGCAAGTTGGTTGGTCCGGCGGGCATTGCGTTCACGCCACCGCTGCTGGCGATCTGCAGCCGCGCTGCGGTTGATTCGAGACGCAACGGCTGGCGGCACGCCTCGGCGAATTGCATCGATGTATCCAAATGGATACAATCGGGGCATGCCCGTGTTCCTCCGCAGCGCAGAGTTTGACAGTTGGCTGACCGCGCTGCGGGACAACATAGCGAAGGCGCGGATCGTCCACCGAATTCGCAGCGCCGAGCTGGGCAACTTTGGCGACGTCGCTGCCGTGGGCGACGGCGTCTAAGAACTGCGGGTCCACGTTGGGCCCGGGTATCGCGTCTACTACACCCGTCGCGGTGAGCAGACCTGGCTGCTGCTCATTGGCGGCGACAAGTCGTCACAGCCGCGCGACATTGCGCGCGCAAAGGCGATGGCAGCGATCCTGCCAGCGAGCGAACCATGACCGATTTCGCGCCGTTTGACGCAGCAGACTACCTCAACAACGATGAGGTCGTCGCCGAGTACATTTCCGCGGCGTTGGCCGACCCGAACCCAGATGTTCTGCTGACGGCGCTCAACGACGTCGCGCGGGCACGTGGCATGGCGGTGGTCGCCAATCACGCCCATGTTGGCCGTGAGAGCCTCTACAAGGCGTTGGCGCCTGGGGCCAAGCCGCGGTTTGAGACCGTGGTCAAGGTGCTGCATGGGCTTGGTATTCAGTTGGTGGCCGCGCCGTTGGGGCGGTAGTCGGGATTGGTTCACGGCTAGGGTTGTGCCCCGCCGCGATCGCGCAGAGGCGTGGCGCCAAGGGTAGCGGGGGCCGCATGCGCGCATGCTGTCATGCTTGCACTGCACCGCGTGGATTTGGCCGATGGTGGTTCGCCGGCATGGCCCGCGGGCAGCCCCTTGCCCCGCGTCCTCAAACCAGCGAGCATCGCCCGGCTACCTCGGAGCCCGCCCATGCCCGCCGACCCGACGCCAGAATCCGCCCTAGCAGCAGCGCCCGCCGCCGATCCCACGCCGCCCATCGTTCTGCAAGAGTGGACCCCGCTCATGCAGTCGCTCGACTGGCAGCTGGGCCTGATGGCCTACCAATTGCGCGGCGCGCAAGCCTTTACAACCCAGGAAGTGCCCAACCTCGTCAACCAGGGCGGTCTGGCCGCCTACCGCGCCGCAGAAGTGCTGTTCGCGCACTGCCTCGAACTGGACGCCGCAGGCACGCTCGAAGCCGAAATCCACATGCAGGAACTGGCGATGGGCCTGGGCCTGCACGCGGTGCAGTTGCTCGATCGCTTCGCGCTGCTGTGCCAGCAATATGGCCGCGACTACTACGATCGCCTGACGTTTTGGGCCACCGACGGCACACCAAAAGTGCTCGCCGACGCCCGCGACCGCGGCATCTTCGAGCGCCACACTGGCCACGTGGTGCTGGCGCTGTGCGACATTGCGGCGCCTGCCACGGCGCAGCGCATCGATACCGGCGAAATCGTCGACCTGACCGGCAAGCTGCGCGCGGTGGTGATGACCTACGCGCTGTCGATCCTGCCGGCCCACAGCCTGCGCCGCATCGTGCGCCAGACCGAGTCGGGTGCAGAGACCAATTGGGGTTTGTTGGTCGCGCGCACGCTTTTGCGCCACCCGGACGACCTGCCCGCCTACACGACGGCCAGCGCCGACAAGGTTGCACAGCTGGCAGCAGCGGACGATCTGCGGGCCAAGGCGCCGCTGGTGCCGCTGTACCCGCTTATCGATCTCGAGCTGGCGCTCGGCAATGTTTCGCTGGACCAGGTCGAGTTGGGCGACGAAGTCAACCGCTGCGCCGACGCCATCGCGGCCGACCTGGGCCAGGCGGCGCCGGCCGATCCTTCGCCCGGCGACGTGCTGGGCGATGTGTGGGTGCTGCACTCTGGCGGCGCGATGCGATCGCTGCAGCAGGTGCTCGATGCCAACCTGCGGCCCGACGGCGTGGTGCTCTACCGCGACTACGGCCCAGCGAGTGCCGAGCGCGCCAACACCAACCACGTCTATCAACACTATGGCCCGAGCACCGGCACCGGCATCAACCACTACCTGTTGGACCGCTGGCTGGGCCGCCCGGCGGGTCAGGGCGGGGCGGGCGCGACCGTGACGGTGCCGCACAACGAGGGCGAGGCCTCGATCAAGACCCGGCTGGTGGCGCGCGCGGCGTTGCCGCAGACGCGGGCGGCGTTTGAATTGCACTTTGACATTCGCGCGTTTGACGGCCTGGAGACCGCGGTCACCCACGCGCGCACGCTGCTCGCCAACCGCGACCCCAAGACGCTCGACGCCTACCGCGCGGCGCTGCAGGTCGAACGCGACAACTGGTCGCTCTTGCACGAAGTGGGCGAAGTGGCGCTGCGCAACCTCGGCCAGCAAGAGCTTGGGCGGATGTTTTTGCAAGAGTGCTTGCGCATCAACCCGTGGTATTGCGCGCCGGGGTGGGCGACGCTCGGCGACCTGCTGTGGACCCAGGGCGACATCGAGGGTGCGCGCGACGCCTACACCAAGGCAATTGCCGCCAACCCGGAGCACCCGCGCGGCTACCGGTCCAAGGGCGCCCTGCTCTACGAACAGGCGCAGTGGGCCGACGCGGTCGAACTCGCCGGCCAGGCGTTGGCGCGCGACCTGGAGGGCACCCACCGCGACCAGGGAGTGGAACTGCACACCAAGGCGCTGGCGCAATGGGATGCGCAGCGCAAGCGCACCGCGGAGCTGCGGGCGCAGCGGGTGGCCGGGACGCTCAGGTAGCGGTCGAGTGCAGTGTCAGCACCACGCGTACCGCTCGATGCCCATCCACACGAGCGGCATCGGCCGGCCCTTTTGCAGCCACGCCAGCATCGGCAAGCCAGTCTCCCTGGCGCGCGCAATGCCGTGGGGCTGCACAGCGGCCCGCCGCCAGGGGTCGAGCCCCGTGTCGCGATCCGCGTCCCAAAACACCACCTGCCGCAGACCCAACTCGGCGGCGTGGGCCAGCGCGGCCTGCACCATCGCTTGGGCATCTGCCGGACTGCGCGGCCGCCACGCCAGCATGTACAGCACGGGATCCGCGGCGTCGGCGCACCACAGGCAGAAGCTGTCGCCCACCGCGACGCCGACCACGGGGCTAGGTTCAGTTCCGCGAGCCCAGGCGCGGTAGCGCGCGCGGGTCGCAAACCAGGCGACGCGGTCCACTTGCACGATCTCGGCGAGCGCAGGTGCTGTCGACCCGCCAACCCACGCGCCAAGCTCCTCGCGGTCGCGGTCCAGCACATCGGCCAGGTCGCCCAGGCCAAGTTCGACGGCGCCAGCGGGCATCGCACCGGAGCCCTGGACCGCCAGCACGGTCTCGCGGGCCGGATGCAGCAGGTAGCCGGCTTTGCGGTATGGGTTGGGTCCGACGTCCGAAAACAGCGTCGAGACCGTGGTGCCGAGCGCGTGCAGTTCGACGGACAACGCCGCCATCATCGCCGCGGCGTGGCCCTGGCCGCGCAATTCGGGCACCACAAGCACGCTGGCGATGGCCTGCAAGGGCTCGATACTGGTGCGGCCCACATCGTCGCAATACCAGGCGTTTCCAGCGTAGGTCTCGCAGCTGGCAAGGACTTGCCCGGCGTCGTCCACCCACAGCCAAAGCTTGAGGTGCGCGCGGCCGAACTGACTCTCCGCAAGCGCGGCTTCGCGGCGCAAGAACAGCGACCGCTCGTAGCCGGCGCCCCACTGCGCAAAGTGATGCGTCCAGCGCTCCGCTTGCTGCGCCGGCGTCGCCAGAACCAGTTGTGCGCCCGTTCCAGTCTGGGTCATCGTCCGCTCGCGACCGCCCATGCGCGGGCGGCGCAAGAGGATCGCCCGGTCCGCGGTTGACGGCAAGCCCGCGCCGGGGTATCGAGCCGCGGCGGCCGCTTGCCGCACGGGATTGTCGATGCAAGATTTTCTACTTCCGCTGCACTCGTTCTTGCGCTGGGTGGCCTTCGGTGACGTGTTCGCGGCCGCGCTGATGTGTGCGGTGGCGTTGCGGACGCTGCCGGAGTGGCGGCCCGTGCACAAGATCGTTGCGGTCGTCGGTCTGGTCGCCATGGATGTGCAACTGCTGGTGGGCGGTGCGCTGTGGCTGAAAAGCCCGCTCGTGCAAGCCGCGCGCGCCAACATGGGCGCCGCGATGAAAGAACCCGTGCTGCGCTTCTTTGCGGTCGAGCATGCCGCGATGATGGTCCTGGCGCTGGTCGCCGTGCACGTTGGCTACGCCAAAGCCAAGCGCGCCGCAGATGGCGCGGCCGCCCACAAAGCGGTGGCGATTGGCTACGGGCTGGCCGTGCTGGTGATGCTCGCGGCAATTCCGTGGCCCATGCGCGCGGCCATCGCCCGGCCGTGGTTGACCTTCTAGGCTTTGCCATGTCGCAACCGACCCGGACCTTGACGCCTGCGCAGCTGCGTGCGGGCTGGACCTTGGGCCACGGCCTGGACGCCCCGGCCGGCGGCGACGTGCTGGCAACCCTGGCGCGCGCGGGCTGGCCGCGCACGCTCGGCGGCGTCGATGTGTACCTGGCGTTGCTGGCGCGCAACCCGCAATTGGACCCGGCGGCGCTCGACCGCGCCGTGTGCGCGGATCGCTCGGCCGAAGTGGTTCCGGCGGCGCGCGGCTGCATCTACGTGGTTCCGGCAGACTGGGTGGGGCCGTGTCTGCGGTTCGCCGCGCAGGGTTGGCGCAAGCGGACGCTGCGCGATTGCGAGAAAGCAGGCGTCGCCGAGGCCGAATTCGACGCCGTGATCGCCGGGGTGCGCAGCGCCTTGACCGAAGTGGCGGTCGCGACCGACAAGCTGCGCGAACGGCTGCCGGCGGGCCTGGTGCGCGGCCTTGGCGAGGCGGGCAAGAAGGTGGGCATGGCGAGCGTGCTGCCTGCCGCCGTGCGCGCCTTGGAGTTTGAAGGTGTGGCCGCGCGCTCCCAGGCCGACGGCAACCTGCGCAGCGAGCGGTATGTGTGGCGGCAACGGTCGCCAGCCCTGCCGACCGACGCCGTGCGCGCCGAAGCGGCCGCGCTCCACCGTGCACTGGCGCAGCACTACTTCGCGGTCGCGGCGCCCGCGCGCGTCCGGGATTTTGCCGACTGGTCCGGGATGGCGCTCAAGGACGCCCAGGCTGCCGTTGCGGGTTTGGACCTTGTTGGCGCGGCGGTCGCGGGGTCCAAAGAGCCGTACTTGCTGGCGCCGGCACTGGCCGAGCGACTGCGCGATCCGGTGACGGTGCAGGCTCCGCGCCTGCTGTCGATGGTGGACCCGCTGCTCGACTATCGCGGCGACGCGATACCGGCGCTTTTCGACCCGACCGTGCACGGCGTCGAATTGCCGGCACCGGGCGGCAAGAGCGCGCCCATTGGCAAGCTGACGTCCCTGTGGCAGCGCACGCTGTTCGACGACGGCGCGCTTGCCGGCATCTGGGAGTTCGATCCGGATGCTCGAACCGTGGTG
>CAXRHS010000026.1:0-11508 GCA_964230235.1 Myxococcota bacterium | reverse complement strand
CGGTGCTGGTGGCCCTGCGCGACCCGGACCAGCCGGCGCCCCCGGTGCTGTGGGCGGTGGCGGCACCGGCAGCCATAGCGGGCACGCTGGGTGCAATCGGCGGCGCTGCCGAATTTGCAGAGGGCGTGCTTGCGCGCGCCGCGGCGCTGCTGCGCGGACTGGCGGCGGACCGCGACTGGGCGGCTGGCGCATGCGCACGGCTGCAAGCGCGCGCCCAACCGCTGCGCGCCCTGGCGGCCAGCCATCCTGGTGCCCGGCTGCACGCGGCTGGGCCCTTGCGGGTGGCCGCCGCGTGCGCCGCGGGTGACGCGACGGTGCTGGCGGGGCGCTTTCGCGCCTTGACCGTGGCCGTCGCGGCCTACGGCGACCATCCGATGCGCCACCTGGTGGTGGCCGACCTGACCGCCAGCGGGCCGTGAATTTCCGTCGCGCAGGCAGGGCCAGACCGTGGGGTTGGTTTGACCGTCACACGACGCACGGTTACCCTGCCGGCGCCGCGATGGCGCCCGGGCGAGACCGCGCGCGAGGTCCTGGTTTGCTTGTCCTCGTTGAGATGTCCAACCGACCACTGGCGCCGATTCAGGGCCCGTGCAAAATCTATTCGATTTTCCACATTGGCCCGTTGCTTGCCAATTGGGTCGCAAGCTCGCGACTTTGCAAGTCGAGTCGCCGCTCCGCTCCGCGCTTGTGTCGATCGACTTGTTTTTGCGCGGGTCCTCACCCGGGTCAGGCAGGCCGCCGCGCCGTCTGGGCGTTGTGCGTCGCGATCGCCGCGCCAACGCTCGCGTGCCAACCCGAGCCAGCGCCATTGCCCGCCGACCGCCTGGCAGCGCGGGTGCAGCAAGTGCTCGAAGACCCGACCATTTTGCCGACCGCCGCCGCGCCGCCTGCCGCTGCGGTGACGCCGACCGAACCAACCGCTGCGCCCACGCCGACCGTCGCAGAGGCCGCCTCCCCGACCGCTCCATCGCCGACTGCCCCCGAGCCGCCCGCCGTGGCCGCTGCCGACGCAGCGCCAGCCGCGGTCGCGCCACCGCCCGAAGCGGCGAAGTCCGCGCCCGTGGCCGCGCCCGAAGACACGGCAGCCAAAGCGGCCAAAGAACCCAAAGAGCCCAAAGACGGCAAGGAACCCAAAGAGAGCAAGGAGTCGCGCGAACCCAAGGACGCCAAGGCGGCCAAAGAACCCAAAGAAGCGGCGGACCTCAAAGCGGGCAAGGATCCGCTCGGCGGCGATGTCGCGGTGCCAGAGGGCGCCGACGCCACCGATCTGTATTATGGCGGCAAGCGCAAATTGGACCACGGTGATTTCGCGGGGGCGATCGCAGACCTGCGTGCCTCGCACAAGATCCGACCGAGCGTGCGCACGCTGACGCTGCTCGGCCGGGCCTATTTCGACAGCGACCAGCTGGGTGCCGCCGAAAAGGCGTTCAAGGCCGCCGGCACCTACGACGAAGCGATGCTGTTGCTTGGCCAGCTCTACCAGCAATCGGGCAAAGCCGACAAGGCGCGCAAGGTGTACGACAAGTTCCTGGCCGCCCACCCGGACCACCCCAAGGCCGAGTGGGTGCGCAAGCTTTTGCAAACCCTCTGATCGGCTTGCCGACCCGCGGCCAGCCGTGCGACGCTGGCGCAGGTCACCCCTTCAGCGCACCCCCGCCCAGGTCATCCATGAATGCTCGCGCTTTCATTCTCTTGCCAGCCCTGGCGTTGCTCGGTTGCAGCAAGCCCGCGCCGACGCCCGCCAAAGCACCCAGCGACACCGCGGTCGCGGCCGCCCCGGCGCCTGCCCGCCCCGGCATCGCTGAAGCCGCGCGGCCGACCGAGCACGTAGCCAGCAACAAGCCCGATCCACACTGCAAGGACTGCGTCGGTCCCGACGCCACTGCGGCGCCGCACTACACCGGCAAACCCGAAATCGCGCTCGACCCCAAGACCCTGGCCGAAGTGCAAGCCTCGCTCGACGCCAACAACGCGCTTTTGGAGCAAGGCATTGAAATCTTGGAGAAATACGCCAAGACGCCGGACAAAGCGCAGGCCGCGCTCGACAAGTTTCTGGTCGACAAGAAGAACGACATCGCAGCTGCGCAAGGCAAAGCTGCCGAAATTCGCGCCCGCATCAAGGCGGTCGGTTACGATCAAGACATTCCGGCAGAGCTGCGCGCCGACTTTGAGAAGCGCATGGGCGCCATCAGCGAGCGGCTTGAACGCGTGCGCGACGCCTACAGGCAGCGCACCGACATCCTGGCCGCATTTGGCAGGCTGTTTCCGCGGCCACATTGAGCTCGCCCCCCGTGGCTGACGACCCGGTCCCACAGCGCCCCGCTTCTGTCCGCACTGCCAGTCAGCAAGCGCTTCTGCAGTGGCTGCGCGGCAGTTTTGGCCAGCGCGGCCAGATGCTGCCGTGGCTGATCGGTCTACTGGCGGCCGCCGGCGCGCTGCAGACCGCGGCGTCGCTGTACGACGCGCCGTGGGGCAACACCAAGCTCCTGTTGGCGGGCGGCCATGTGCGCGATGCCATTGCGCACGGCCAATGGTGGCGGCTGCTGACCTGGACGCTGTTGCACGCAGACCTCGGCCACTTGCTGGCCAACCTGCTGATGCTGGCCGTGATTGGCCGCCCGGTCGAGGCCGCCTACGGGGCGGCGCGCCTGTGGCTCATCTTTTGGGGCAGCGCGTTCGGTGCGGCGGTGGCCGTGCTGGGCCATCCGGGTCCGTGGTGGACGGTCGGCGCTTCCGGCGCCGTGCTGGGTGTGCTGGGGGCCCTGGTCGGTCTGGGCATCAAGCTGCTGCCGCGGCTGGGGTCGCGGATGCGGGTGCGCATGATTGCGGTGCCGGCGGGCGCTTTGGCGGTTCTGGTGTGGCTGGGCGGGCCGAGCACCGACCGGCTCGCCCACGCCGGCGGCGCGCTCGGCGGCATCCTGCTCGGCAGCGCTTTTCGCCCCCAGTTTCTGCCACTGTCGGCCCAGACCAGTCGTCGCTCGCCACCCTGGCTGCGCTGGACTGCCTTTGTCGTCTCCGTGGTGGTCGCGGCGGCGATCGCGTTGGCAGGCGCGCACGTGGACCGGCCGATGCCGCTGGCAAAGCTGCCAACCGAGGTCATCCAGTTCGACGATCTGCGCTTGCGCGTGCCCTTGCAACTGCGGCGCGGCACCTCGGCGGGGACCGGCGGTGCCTGCACCGGCGAACTGACCGACCCGGCGTGGGCGCTGCGAACGCGGCGGGTGGCGTGCTTTCCTTTGCCCGTCGAGGGGTTGTTGTTGCTCGGCCGCCGCGATCAGCTTTTCACGCTTGACGCGCAGGACTACCGCGCGCTGGACCAGGCCAACCGCACCGGCCGCTGGGTGTGGCGGCAGACCGGCGTGCTGGTGGCTGCGGTTGGTACCCAGTGGGCATGGGTGGTGCAAGCGCCCGAGCCGCTGCTGGCGAGCTATCGCCAGGCCCTGTCGGCAGTTGTGCCCGATGTCGGGTCGGCGAGCGTTGCGCTGCCGGCTGGCGCCACTGGCACCTGAGGCCCAACCGCCGGCCGCACGATTGTGCCCCGGCCCGCTGCGCGTCTGCGCGCCAGCCGCTGCCACCGTGCCATGCCCTTGCGTGTCGCGGCGGCGCCCGGTTGTGGCGCAGTCTCCTTGACGCCCGCCGCCCTTTTGGCCAGCATTGCCGACTCGCCGCGCCCGCCAACGGCCCGGCCGACCGAGGACAGCCATGGGCGTGATGTACAAGCAAAGTGAACTGGCCAGCGCGAGCGACCTGTCGATTGGCGGCGCCAGCGGCAACGACATGGGCGGCAACGTGCTGCTGACCAAGGTCGAAGCTGTGGTCAACTGGGGCCGCAAGTTCTCGCTTTTCCAGTATCCGTTTGTCACCGCCTGCTGCGGCATGGAGTTCATGGCCGTCAACGCACCGCAGCACGACATCGCCCGTTTTGGCTGCGAAGTGCCGCGCTTTACGCCGCGCCAGGCCGACCTGCTGATGGTGGTCGGCACCGTCACCCACAAGAATGCGCCCGTGCTCAAGCGCATCTTCGAGCAGATGGCCGTGCCCAAGTGGGTCATCGCTTTTGGCGCTTGCGCCTCGACCGGCGGCTTTTACGACAACTACGCGACCGTGCCGGGCATCGACCACATCATCCCGGTCGATGTGTACATTCCGGGCTGCCCGCCGCGGCCTGAGCAGATTCAAGACGCCATCCAGCTGCTGATGGACAAGATCCAGGGCGGCCGGGCAGAACTGGTGTAGCTGCTGGCCGGCTGACCTTGCCGGTCAGGCGCGAAACACCTGGGGCCCGTGAAAAGTCCACTCGATTTTCCACGTTGGGCCCGCTGCTTGCCAAGTGGGTCGCAAGCTCGCGACTTTGCAAGTCGACTCGCCGCTCCGCTGCGCGCGTAGGTCGATCGACTTATTCTTGCACGGGTCCCTACCGTGCGGGCCCAGCTTGTGAGGCCGCATGACCCGCCACCTTTTCGTCGTTGACCCACTTGGCCCCATCGACATCGCCAAGGACAGTTCGTTCGCGCTGATGTGGGCCGCCCAAGGCCGCGGACATGAACTGCACACTTGTGACACCGAAGGCCTGTCGGCGGTCGGCGTGCAGGGGTTGGCGCGCTGTCGGCCGACGGTGGTGCGCAAGGAACAGGGCAATCACCACGACCTTGGCCCCGCGGCGACGCTGCCGCTGGGCGCCTTCGACGTGGTGTGGATGCGCAAGGACCCGCCGTTTGACATGCAGTACATCGCGGCGACCTATGTGCTGGACCTGGCGCCGCCGACCACGCGTGTCTGGTCGAACCCTGCCGGACTGCGGTCGTGGAACGAAAAGACCTCGCTGTTGCAGTTCGGCGAACTCGCGCCCAAGTCGCTGCTCAGCCGGGACATCTTGCAGATCCTAGGGTTCGCAAACGAGGTCGGCGGTTCGATGGTGCTCAAACCGCTGGGCTATTCGGGGGGCAATGGCATCGTCGCCGTGCACCCGGGCGACCTCAACGCCCGCTCGCTGGTCGAGATCCTGACGCGCCAGGGCAAGGAGTTCATTATTGCCCAGCAGTACCTGCCCGCCGTGCGCCAGGGCGACAAGCGGGTCATCCTGGTCAACGGTCAAGCGCGCGCCGGGCTTTTGCGCATCCCGCCGGCCGATGACCTGCGCGGCAACATCCACATTGGCGCGACCACCCAGATCGCGCCGCTGACGGCGGCTGAAAAGCACATCTGCGCCACCATTGGCCCGGTGTTGCGCGCGGCCGGCCACCTTTTTGTCGGCATCGACCTGATTGGCGAAAAGCTGACTGAAATCAACGTGACCAGCCCGACCGGCATCCATGAGATTCGCGACCAGGGTGGGCCAGACCTCGCCGAAGAACTCATCGACGCGGCATTGCGCGCGCCGTGGCCGGCGAATTGACCTTGGTTTGGAAACAATCAGGCCACAGACGCCGCTATTGTTCGCAGGCTGCGCCGCCCTACACTGCGGTCGGTTGCCTGACGGCGGCCAGCCCCCAACTACCCAAACCTGGAGAACCCGATGGCAACCACCGCGCAATGCGACGCCCAACTGAACCAACTGCTGCTCGCCGGCCAGGCGATGCCGGCCTTTGAACAGTTCTATGCCGACGACGTGTCGATGCAAGAGAACAGCGATGCGCCGACCGTTGGCAAAGACGCCAACCGCGAGCGCGAACTGCAGTTCTTCGGCATGGTCGAAGAATTCCACGGCATGCAAATGCTGTCGAGCGCGGTCGACGGCGATGTGTCACTCAGTGAGTGGGTGATGGACGTCAAGCTCAAGGGGATGCCGCGCATGCAGATGGCGCAGGTCGCGGTGCGGCGCTGGCAGGCGGGCAAGGTTTCCAGCGAGCGGTTCTACTACAGCAAGGGCTAGCGAACGGTTTTCCGCTCGCGGCCGGGCCGCCCAGTGGACAGCCGAATTCGGCGACGGCGCACGGCCTTGCTGTCTGTCTGGCCACCGGACCGATCACCGCACGGCGGCGGCGACCGCTATTTGCAAACACCCGAATCGGGCTTGCATTTGCCGTAGACCTTGCAGATTTGCGCGCTTTCGCAGTCGGCTTTGCTGGCGGCAACGCAGCGGCCGCTCAAGTGGGTGCACGCGCCGTCTTGGGCGCACTGAGTGGCCGCTTTGCAGTCCGCGTCGGTTTTGGCCACGCACGCGGCAACGCCATCGGCCTGGCCCAGGTGGCACAGCCCTTCCCAGCGGCAAAAATCGGACTGCTGGCAGCGTTTTTCGCTGACAGCCACGCACATGCCGGGCGCGCGCTTGCAGGCGCCGTGCCACTGGCAGTCGCGGGCCGCCTCGCAGTCGCTGTCGCAACCCGGACTGCAATGCCAACCGTCGGGTCGGCACAGGCCCTGCGCCTTGCAACCGGGACTGTCCAGGCACTGGGCGGTGGTCGGGCAGACGGCGGCCTGCGGGCAGGGTTGCAGATCGGCGGGGTAGCAATTGGCCGCCACGGCCGCGCCGACGCCAGGCTTGTCGCCGTCGCAGGCAACGGCCAGCAACGACACCGCAACGACAGCCAACCCGCGCGTCACGGTGACGCCACTCCCGGTCGGTGATCGATGGCGACCACCAGCCATTCGTCGCCGCGCAACCCGAACACCCAGCGCCACACCGGTTCGCCGGCCTCGGGCCCAAGCGGCGGATGGCGCACCTGCACCACCGCGCGCTGTGGATTGGCGGGATCCATGCGCAAGCGGATGCCTGTCGAGGTCATCTGCGCCCAGGCATGCGGAGCTGTCGCGCGATCGACCCAGCCTGACCAGCCGGCAATCCAGGCATCGATCTGGGCGGCGCGATCGGCGTGCCGGTTGGGCTCCGCCCACAATTCGGACCAGCCGTTGCCGAGGTCCTTGCCGTCGACCGTCAGCACCGACCAGTCAAAAAGCGGGCGCAGGTTCTCGGTGCGCCGCTGGCTTTGCAGTTGCACGAGCAAGAAACTGACCGCGCCTTCGGGCGTGCTGCATGCTTTGCCGCAGCCGCCGATGACCGCTGGGGGCCGCCTGCGTCGTTCCGCCTTGTCGCCCAGGCCCAGCGTCGGGTCGATGGCTGTCTTGGCGGCGGGCGCAGGCGCTTGGACGACAGGAGCAGCAACCGGTGCGACGGCCGGGTCAGCCTTGCCGCAGCCAGCGCCCAGCCAGGCTGCCACCGCGAACGACAACGCGCGCATCATCCGTGGGCGATGGGCTCGACAAAGCGACTGCGGATGTCCAAAAGCCCGTCGAGGCAGTGCTCAAATGCCTCGACCACCCGCGGATCAAAGTGCTTGCCCGACTCGCGGCGGATGTGCGCGACGGCTTCTTCGACCGACCAGGCGTCTTTGTAGACCCGCGGGGTGGTGAGCGCATCAAACACATCGGCCAGGGCCACGATGCGGCCAACCAGCGGGATCGCATCGCCATGCGCGCCCTGCGGATAGCCGGTGCCGTCCCATTTTTCGTGGTGGGATAGCGCAATCTCTTCGGCCATTTGCAGCAACCGCGAGCGCGAGCCGTGCAGGATCTGCGCGCCGATGGTCGGGTGCTGCTTCATGACCTCCCACTCATCGGCGGTCAACCGGCCGTTCTTGAGCAGGATGGCGTCGCGAATGCCGATCTTGCCGACATCGTGCATCGGCGCCGCCAGCTTGATGAGCGCCTGTTCTTCGGCGTTCAGCCCCATCTGGCGGGCGATCGCCTGGGCATAGCTCGACATGCGCTCGACGTGCTCGCCGGTGTCGCCGTCGCGGTATTCGGCGGCGCGCGCCAACCGCATCACCGTGTCGCGACTGGCTTCGATGAGTTGTGCGTTGACCGTGCGCAGCCGTTCCAACGCCGCCGTGAGGTCGGCCGTGCGCGCCTCGACCATCTCTTCAAGCTTGCGGTTGGACTCGTGCACTTGGATTTCGGTGGTGATGCGCTCGGCCGCCACCCGCAGCACCCGCAAGTGGGTGCCACCCGGCAGCGGGCCGCCGCCCCAGGCGTGCAGGCCACCGACTACGGTGCCGCCGTGCGCTTTGAGCGGCACACCCACATACGGCAGGCTGGCCGGGCTCTCGCCCACCAGCACACCTTCGGCCTCGTCGATCAACAGCTGCTCAGCGCGCGCGACCAGTTCGGCGTGGCGGCGCTCCAAGAAGGAATGGCCGCCCGCACGGCCGCGCTGGTGACACTCCGCCGCGATCTCTGGCTGGCTGGCCGAGCCCAGCGTCACCACCACGTGATCCAGGCCGGTCCACTCGGACACGCGCCGGGCCAGGGCCTGCAACACCTCGTCGGCGCCGGCCCAGGCGCTGCTGAACGTCGACAACTCGAAAAGCGCATTGAGGGTGTCGCGGTCGCGCAGCGTCTGCGCCGTCAAGCGGTGCACCCGCACCAGCGAGCGCACGCGCACGTGCAAATCCAGGGTCTCGACCGGCTTGTCGAGCAGGTCATCGGCGGCGCTGTGTCGCCACATCCGCTCGCGCAAGCTGTCGTCGGTGCGCACGATCAGCAGCACCTGCGGCCGCAGCGGCGATGCGCGCACGATGTCGACGATGGTCTGCAAGGTGTCGTTTTCGCGACACAACGCGCAGTCGCCGTCCAAAATCACCAGCTCGGGCCGCAAGTCGACCAGGCGCTTCTGCAATTCGTCGGTGGCCACCACGTGCAAGGTCACGTAGCCCAGCGGCTGCGCCACCTGACCGATCAACTGCAAGATGTCGGGGTCGTTGCCGACGACGACGACCCGGGCCTGCGATGCCATCTGAACCATTCGCCTGGCGGTGGGCACGCAAAGTCCGTGCCGAATCGCGAGCATGGCGGTCGGCGGGGGTTTGCGCAACCAGTTGACATCACATCACTGATTTTACAGTTATTTTCCTTGGCGCTGCCGACGAGCGCTCCCTGTTCAGGCGCGGCCATCCATGGCACACTGCCGCCCCCCGCCCAACCGGAGTCGCCATGTCCACAACCCCCGCTGCCAACCTGGCCGACCGCGCCGTCGCCACCCTCAAGGGCCTTGTCATCGACGCCATCCAGGCCGCCAACAGTGGCCACCCCGGCATGCCGCTCGGCTGCGCCGAACTGGCGGTCGAACTGTGGCGCAACCACCTGCGCTTCGATCCGAGCGATCCGGCCTGGCCCGATCGCGATCGCTTCGTGTTGTCGGCCGGCCACGGCTCGATGCTGCAGTACGCGCTTTTGCACCTGTTCGGCTACGACCTGCCACTAGATGAAATCAAGCAGTTCAGGCAGTTGCACAGCAAGACGCCGGGACACCCCGAGCGCGGTCACACCGTCGGCATCGAGACCACCACCGGGCCGCTCGGCCAGGGCCTGGCCAACGGCGTCGGCATGGCGCTGTCGGCGGAGCGGTTGCGGGCGCTGTACGGCGCCGACCTGGTCGACCACCGCATCTGGGTCATCGCCGGCGACGGCTGCATGCAAGAGGGCGTGGCCAGCGAAGCGGCCAGCCTGGCCGGCCACCTGGGTCTGGGCCGACTGGTGGTGTTCTACGACAGCAACCACATCAGCATCGACGGGCGGACCGAACTGACCTTTACCGAAGATGTCGCCAAGCGCTTTGAGGCCTACGGCTGGCATGTCCAGGCCATCGACGGCCACGACCGCGCGCAGGTTGCCAACGCCATCGCGGCAGCCAAAGCCTGTTTGGATCGCCCGAACCTGGTCGTGTGCGACACCACCATTGGCCGCGGCTCGCCCAAGCTGGCCGGCAGCCACAAAGTCCACGGCGCGCCGCTCGGGCCAGACGAGGTCAAGGCCACCAAGCTCAACATCGGCTTGGACCCTGACCAGAGCTTTGCGATCGACCCCGAGGTGGTGGGCTACCTGCGCGCGGGCAATCCGCAGCGCCAGGCCACGCGCGCGGCCTGGTACGCCACGGCCAACGGCAGCGAGGCGGGCCGTGGATTGCTGGCTTTTCTGCAGCCGGATCGCGCGGCGCAGCTGGCCGCGATCCAGTGGCCAACCCAGGCCGCGGGGGCGCAGCTGTCCACCCGCAAGGCCGGCGAGAAGGTGTTGGCGGCCATCGGCACGGCCGTGCCGCAATTGGTGTGTGGTTCCGCGGATCTGGGCCACAGCACCTTTACGATTCTGCCCAGCGAACCCTACGTGCAGCGCGGCACCTTCGCCGGCCGCAACATCTACTGGGGCGTGCGTGAGCACGGCATGGGATCGATCGCCAACGGCCTGGCGTGCGATCGCGCGCATGTGCCGGTGGTGTCCACGTTCCTGGTCTTTCACGACTACATGCGGCCAAGTGTGCGGCTGGCCGCGCTGATGGGCCTGCAGGTGCTGTTTGTCTACACCCACGACTCGATTTTTGTGGGCGAAGACGGCCCGACCCACCAACCGATCGAGACTTTGGGGGCCATGCGGCTCATCCCCGGGCTGGTGACCTTGCGGCCGGCCGACCTCGCCGAGACCTGCGCGGCCTACCAGATTGCGCTGCAGCGCACCGCCGCGCCAACGGCGATGGCGCTGACCCGCCAGAACCTGCCCGAACTGGTGCGCCCGGCGGGCCTGGATGCGTTCGCGGCAGCGGCGCGCGGCGGCTATGTGCTGCAAGACGCCCAAGGCGCGCAGGTGGTATTGGCCGCCAGCGGCTCCGAAGTGCATGTGGCGGTGGCGGCCGCGGCGCTGCTGGCCCACGACGGCATCGCGGCGCGGGTGGTGTCGATGCCGAGCCACGAGCTTTTCGACGCCCAGGACGCGGCCTACCGCGCCGAGGTGCTGCCGGCCGAACTGCCAGTGGTCACGGTCGAGGCGGGTTCGACCCTGCCGTGGCGTCGGTTTGCCGGTGCGCGCGGCGCGTGCGTGGGCATCGACACCTTTGGGGCGTCGGCGCCCGACAAAGTGCTGGCGAAGCACTTTGGCTTGACGGCCGACAATGTGGCGGCGGTGGCGCGCAAAGTCCTGGCATAAGCCGCCGTTCAGCCAATGCGAATCGGTCGTCGCTTGCGACCCCAGTCGCCCGCCTGCGCCGTCCATAGCCCTGCACAGAGCTCTGCGCAATCCGGGCAGCGGCCATCTCGCAGCCGATAGGCGCCCAACTGGTACCAGTCGCGCTCGACCAGCACGCCGCCGCAGCCGTGGCAGAACGTCGATCCTCCGGCCAGGTCGTGGACATTGCCGGTGTACACGTGGCGCAGCCCTTCGGCCTTGGCGATGGCGCGGGCGCGCGCCAGCGTTTGGGGCGGCGTCGGCGGCCGATCCAACAGCTTGTAATCGGGATGAAACGCCGAGAAGTGCAGCGGCACATCCGGCCCCAGGTGGCGCACCAACCATTGGGCCAACCGCGCCAGTTCTGCATCGCCGTCGTTCAGACCGGGGATCAGTAGCGTGGTCACTTCGGTCCACGTTTTTCGCGACTGCCCCAAGTACGCCAGGGTGTCGAGCACCGGCTGCAGGTGGCCGCCGCAGGTCTTGAGGTAGAATTCTTCTGTGAATGCCTTGAGATCGACGTTGGCCGCGTCAAAGCAGTCAAAGAACGCTGCCCTGGCGCCGTCGGTGATGTACCCG
>CAXRHS010000025.1:0-4965 GCA_964230235.1 Myxococcota bacterium | reverse complement strand
GCGCGTACCTGGCCGGCTGACAACTGGACAAAGCGCGACAGTTTCTTGGCTATGCCATCGACAAGCTGAGTCCTGCGTATGGCGAGGGCTCGGTGCTGGTGGCAGGGCTGCACAACAAGCTGGGCTTTACCCTTTTGCGGTTGGGCGACCGCGCCGGGGCATTGGCAGAGCTGCGCAAAGGTCGAGGTCCGACCGCCGTGCGGCGCGCAGGGTTGCGGCGATCGGCGCTGCCAACGCGCGTGAAGCTGGAGGCCTACAACCACACTTTTTTCGATGATGAACTGCTTTTTGGCCTGGTTATGGACCGCGCGCTGGCCGGCGACGCCGCCGCCGTGCCGGAACTGGTCGCTCTGGAGCTTGCTCGCAAGGGCGCGTTGCTCGAAGCCCTGGCGCCCCGCAAATCCTCGGGGCCGGAGCCGCCGCAGGCCGCGCAACTACGGACAATTGCCGGGCAATTGTCGGCGCTGGATCGCAAGCTGGCCGACGCGCCGACCGCCGAGCTTCAGCAGCGGGTCACTGCCTTGGCCGCACGCCGCGACCAACTCGAAGCGCAGATTGCGGCGCGGCAAGAGCTCGCCGATCAGGGCCCGCGCGACTTGCCGCAGCTGTGTGCCGCCCTGCCAGCCGACGCCGCATTGGTCGACTACATCCACTACGTGCGGACGGACCCCAATCCCGGCGGCTACCGGTTGACGCGCAAGTTTGCTGCCTTGGCCGTCGCCCCGGCAGGATGCATGGCGCGCGTGGTCGACCTGGGCGACGCGCTGCCCGTGGCCCAACAAGTCCACGCTTTTCGCGCCGTCTTGCAGCAATCGGCGCAGACCCGCGGCGCAGAGGCGTTGGGCGATGACCCGACGGCAACTGCGCTCGACTGGCGGCCGGCGGCCCGGGCGCTGTACGAGCGGCTGCTGGCCCCGGTGGACCAAACGGTGCGCACCGCCAAAGTGCTGGTGCTGTCGCCCGACGATGCCTTGCATTTCTTACCGTTCGCGGCGCTGGTCGCAACCGACGGCAAGCTGGTTGCGGAACGCCAGGACCTGGCGCTGGTGGACTCGCCGCGGGTGCGCCGCCTGCCGCCACCTGCTCCCGGGCCCAAGTCGGCGCTGGTATTGGGAAACCCGGCGTTCTCGCAGCGGGCGACCCCAACCGCCAAGACCACGGTTGCCTTGCGGGGCGGCGAGGGCAGCAATGCGGCGTGCCGGGCGGCGCTGTCACAGGCCTGGCCGACATTGCCCGGCACCCAAGTGGAGAGCGACCAGACTGCCCGCGTCCTGCGCAGCGCCGGGACAGCGGTGGCCCACAAGCAAGCGACAGACGCCGGTGAAAAGGCCTTTGCAGAGCTGGCCCCCAAGCAAACATGGCTTGCGATTGCCACCCACGGCTACTTTGCGCCCGCCGCATGCGCCAAAGATGGCGAAGGCCTGGCCCGCGATCCCCTGTTGCTGTCTGGCCTGGTGCTCGCCGGGGCCAACGACAGCCGGCCCGATCCCAGTGACGACGGCTGGCTGTCGGCAGCGGAACTGGCGGCCATGGACCTGTCGCGGGTGCAACTGGCGGTGCTTTCTGCCTGCGAAACTGGCCTGGGCGACGCCCAGCAGGCGATCGGCGACGGCGTGTTCGGACTGCGGCGCGCCTTGAGCCTGGCCGGCGTGCACGGCGCGCTGATGAGCTTGTGGCAGGTCGCCGACCGCGAGACTGCCGATCTTATGGGGCAGTTCTGGCGCGACCTGACGGCCTGCAAGGGCGGCGCGTGCCAGCCCTACCGGGTCCTTGGGCGCGCGCAAGCGGCGATGCGGGCCCACCTGACCAAGGCCGGCCGGCCGGCGCACCCCTACTACTGGGCCGGTTTCGTGTACGCCGGGGGGTTGTAGGGGAGGGCTGGCATTTCCACCGCAATTTCAAGGATCTGAACGATCCCCCCCCACGCTGTTCCACCATCTGTGGTGCTCTGGGGGTCAGATTGTCACGATCCCCATGCCGCGCTCGCCGGCCGCAGGCCGGTCGGCCAAAAGCGCCCGCTCCACCACGCGCCCGAGCCGCGCCATCCCTTCCGAAATTGCAGCGGGCTGACAGTTCGAGAAGTTCAGGCGCATGAAATCGTACCGCTTCTCGTTGGCAAAGAAGCCGCTTCCGGGCACGAACGCGACCTTTTCCGCGATCGCGGCGGCAAACAGGTCTTCGGCGGCCAGATCAACGGGCAGCTGCAACCACCCGACCAAGCCGCCCTCGGGCCGGGTCCAGCGCGTGCCGGCCGGCATGTGGGCGTCCAGGCCCTGTAGCATCACCTCGCAGCGGTGGCCGTAGATGGCGCGCAAGCGGCTCAGGTGCGCCTCGTAGTCAAAGGTGCGCAGAAGGCGCGCCACCACGCGCTGACTCAAGGTGCTGGTGTGCAGGTCGCACGCCTGTTTGGCAACCGCCATGGCGCGAATGACTTCCTTGGGTCCGGTCACAAAGCCCAGGCGCATGCCCGGGGCCAGGGTCTTGGAAAACGACCCAAGCCGCACCACCCGACCGTTTTCGTCCAGCGCAGCGATGCTTGGCAGGTGGTTGCCGCGAAAGCGCAGCTCGCCATACGGATCGTCCTCGACGATCGCGAAGTCGTGTCGCTCGGCGAGTTCCAGCAGCTTGACGCGGCGATCGAGGGCCATCGTGGTTCCCTTTGGATTCTGGAAACACGACACCAGGTAGACCACGCGCACGGCCTGGCTCAGGCACAGCCGCTCCAAGTCGTCGACATCCATGCCGTTGTCGTCGCTTTCGACCGTCACGAACCGCGCGCCATAGCCCGCGAACGCCTGCAACGCCGCCAGGTAGCTCGGGCTCTCGACCGCGACCACCGCGCCGGGGTTGATGAGCACCCGGCCGGCCAGATCGATGCCCTGCTGCGAACCATGGGTAATCAGTGTGCTCTCGACCTCGGCCGGGATTCCGTGGCTGGTCAGGCGGTCCACCAGCCAGGCGCGCAACACGGCCACGCCTTCGGTGCTCGAGTACTGCAGGGCATAGCGGCCCTCTTCGGCAAACACCTCGGCATGGGCCTGCGCGATCGCATCGACCGGGAATAGCTCGGGCGCCGGCAACCCGCCGGCAAATGAAAGGATGTCGGGGCGTTCCGCAACCTTGAGGATCTCGCGCACCACACTGGGTTGCGCCGACAGCGCGCGATGCGAAAGCGAAATCGCCATCTTGTCCTCTCTGGTTTGTGTCAACCGGCACCGGGCCGGCCTCGGTAGTGTGCGCGCGCTGGGGCCACCCGCACCAGCGTTTCTTCCTTGACCGTGCGCAACACCATGGTGGTGTAGGTGCGCGTCACCCCGGCCAGCGTGCGCAGGGCACCAACCAGCAGGTCGTCCAGGGCCGCCGGCGTCGCCGACTTGACCTTGAGCAGATAGGAGTATTCGCCGGCGACGCGGTGACACTCCAAGATGTCGTCCATGCGCTGCACGGCGGCCGCGAACTCGTCAAAGTAGCGCGGGTGCTCGATCTGCACGCCGACGAACGCAGTAATCTCCTTGCCCAGTGCCACGCTGTCGACGCGCGCCGCATAGCCGCGAATCACGCCGCGATCCTCGAGCTTGCGAATGCGTTCCGCGACCGAGGGTTGCGACAGCCCGACTTCCCGCGCAAGTTCTTGCTGCGTCGCGCGACCATCTTGCTGCAGGCGTTCGAGGAGGTGGCAGTCGACAGCGTCCATCAAGCCTATCGTAGCGATGGTCAAGCGGTTTGTCCAACGATAAAAAATAGGTTTCCAGCCCACACCAACGGGCGGACCGCGCAAGGCTTTGGGTGTCGCACGGGCAGCCGCCTTGCCGCTGGCACCGCACCCTTGGTTGCCGATCGACTGAACGCCACGCGTGCGCGGCTGTCGGCCCATTGGACTGCGATCGTTGGGTGCGCTGGCGGCAGACCGGGACAGGCGCGATGCGGACAGCCGCTCCGGGGGCCCTTACAAACTCAGGACCACCCGCCCCGCGCGACCAAGCGCTGGCTCGCCGATAAACGGCTTGTTCTTGCCCGCCCCGCCTTGGCCGGCCTCGTTGCCATAGTTGGGCGCAGTCATGCCGCCCGGATTGATGCCGCTGCCCGCTTCGCTGGCCAAAACGGCTCCTTCGGCCGCCAGCCACGAGGAACCGCCACCACCGCCGCCGCCAGTGTAGGTGTACTTGGCTGCACCGCTGCCGCCGCCAAAGTAGCCGCTGCCGCCGCCACCGCTGCCGCCATTGCCGGGGCAGCTGGTGCCGGCCTTTTCGTAGCTGGCCTGACAGGTTGCAGTTGCCGGTTTGCACTGGCTTCCGCCCGTACCCGCGCCGCCCTGATGGGCCGCACCGGGTTCGCCTTGCACTTCGCAGCCGCTGTAGGCGCTTTTGTTGCTCTGGGTGCCGCCGCCGCCGCCGCCGGTCTGGGTGCCGCCCAGGCCGCCGCCCGAGTTGGTGGCGTAGCTGTCGTTGTTGCCGCCGTTTTCGCCGTTGCCGCCGGTCTTGCCGCCGCCGCCGCCCGCGCCGGTGGCCGAGGTGCCCTGGCAGCCGGAGCAGCCGTCGATGCCTGCGCCGCCGCCGCCGGCAGCCACCGCGACAACCTGGCCGTTCTTGAACACATAACTCGCGCCCGCGCCGCCCTGCACGCCGCCGCCTGCCGCCACCCGCAACTCGATCTGGTCGCCCGCTTGCACTGGCAATGCGAATTGCAGGTAGGCCCCGCCGCCACCGTTGCCGGGAAAGCCACCGCCGCCGCCACCGCCCCCTAGGTGCACGGTCATGCTGACCGTGCCGGCCGGGATGGCGCCTTTGACGACCTGTCCGGCCTGGCTGTAGATGGTCAGGCCCCCAGGCAGCGTATCGCCCGAGCACGCTTGGGTGTTGCAGGCCTTGGTCTGGGTGGCGTCGCCTTCGCAGGGCTTGCCGCCGCAAGTGTGAGCCGGATTGGTGCACGTGCGGGTGTCGGGCTGGGTGCCGACGCCGAGGGGGG
>CAXRHS010000024.1:0-3249 GCA_964230235.1 Myxococcota bacterium | reverse complement strand
GTGGGTCGCAAGCTCGCGACTTTGCAAGTCGACTCGCCGCTCCGCCTCCTGCCGAGGTCGACTGAGTTATTATTTTACATGCCCTTACAGGCCAGGTCACCGCTTTGGGCACCGGCGTAGGCGTCGAGTTGCTTGGCGCGCGTTTCGCACTCGGTGCCGCGCACAGGCGCACAGACCGGCTTCTTGCCGAGGGCCAACTGCGCCTGGCCATACGGTGCGTCTGGCTCGGCGGCGCAACCGCCGACCACGGCGCAAGCCACGGCAAACACGAAGGTCAAGGTCCGGCGCTGGTACATGGCTCTCCGAATGCGGCCGCAGCAGCACGAACTTGAGCTTGCCGACAAGACGCCAGCGCAGCAACGCCCGGCTGGGATTGCACATCTTTGTTCACGAATTGGTGCGGCGTTCGGCTTCCTTGCGCGGGCTCGTGGACGTCGGCCGCAGTGTTGCCAACACCCTTGCACGCCCCGCGCCCCGCCCGTACCCTCTCGCGCGCGCGAACCTTCGCGCAGGACCATCGCCATGCCCGAGCCCAGCCTTTCTCACTTGCCAGTTGCCGCCCCAGCAGGGGGCGCCTTCCTGTTCACGCCTGCCGGCACCGACCGCATCTTCTCGGTCGAAGACCTGAACGAAGAGCAGCGCGCCATGGCCACCGAGGCCGGCCGCTTCGTGCAAAAAGAGGTGGTGCCGCGCGAGCGCGCGCTGGAGTCCAAAGACGGCAAGGCCGCCAAGGACATGATCAAAGTCCTCAAGAAGGCGTGCAAACTCGGTCTGGCTCAAGTCGAAGTGCCAGAGGCCTACGGCGGCCTGGGCGCGGACAAAGTCACCTCGCTGCTCATTGCCGACAAGGTAGGAGAGTCCGGAGACTTTTCCGTGACTTGGGGTGCGCACTCGGGCATCGGCCTCGCGCCGATCCTCTATTTCGGCACCGACGAACAAAAGCAGCGCTGGGTCGAAGCGATCGCCGGCGGCAGCAAGGTTTCCTGTTACGCGCTGTCCGAACCCGGTTCCGGGTCCGACGCCCTGGGCGCTCGCTGCACGGCACGGCTCAACGACGCCGGCACCCACTACATCCTCAACGGCACCAAGCAGTGGATCACCAACGCCGCCTGGATGGACATCGGCGTGGTTTTCGCCAAGGTCGACGGCGACAAGTTCACCGCGTTCGTCGTCGAGCGCGGCATGGCTGGCCTCGAACACGGGACCGAAGAACACAAGCTCGGTCTGCGCGGGTCGAGCACCTGTCAGCTCATCTTTACCGACACGCCGGTACCGGTCGAAAACGTGCTCGGCGAGGTCGGCAAGGGCCACAAGGTCGCGTTCAACACCTTGAACTTGGGGCGCATCAAGCTGGCGGGTGGCGTCATCTCGATGGCCAAGCGCGCGATCGCCGATGCCATTCGCTACGCCGCGGATCGCAAGCAGTTCAATACCCGCGTGGTCGACTTTGGCGCCATTCGCGAACAGGTAGCCGACAGCATCATCCAGACCTACCTCGTCGAATCGCTGACCTACCGCATCGCGGGGGCAATCGACGCGCGCTTGCACGACGTGGACCACGACGCAGCCGACTACGTCGAGCGCCAGATGGCCGCCATTGAGGAGTACGCGCTGGAGGCCTCGATTGCCAAGGTCTACGGCAGCGAGGCGCTGGCGCAGATTTTGGACCGCTGTCTGCAATGGCATGGCGGCTATGGCTTTGTCGAAGACTACAGCGTCGAGAAGTTCGTGCGCGATGCCCGGGTGTACCGGATTTTCGAGGGCACCAACGAGATCAACCGCTTGCTGATCCCGGGCACTCTTTTCAAGCGCGCCATGCAAAAGCGCCTGGGGCTGATGCGCGCCATCGGTGCCACCGAACAGGCTGCGGCCAACGGGTTCGCCGCGATCGCCGGCGACGCGGAACCGCTGGCGTTGGCGCAGGTCGCGCTGGAGCGCATCAAGGCGCTGGCGCTGCTGATGCTGGCGGCTGCATCGGGCAAGCATGGCATGGCCCTGGACGGCGAACAGGAAACGCTCGTGCAGTTGGCCAATCTGGTAACCGACGCCTACGCCGTCGACTCGGCCGTGGCGCGGACCCTTCAGCGGCAGCAGGCCGGCGATGCCGATGCGACGTTGGCAGCAGTGTGCGCAGTGGCGGCAGTCGAGGCCTTGGAGCGGTCGGCTCTGGTGGCGCGCCGGCTGGTATTCACGCTTTTCAGCGGTGAGGATGCGTCAACTTGGGCGGCCAAGGTCGCGGCCGTCCGGCCCGAAGCGCCCGTGAACCTGCTGCCGTGGCGGCGGGCCATCGCCGCGCGGGCCATCGCCGACGGCGGGTACAAGTTGTCGAGTTACTGACAGCGCCGAACGTCCCCGACAAAGTCCGGGCCGCGCCGGCCTGGGGGCGGGGGCCTGGGACCGCGGACGTCCTCGTCCGCCCTCCTGGAACCCACGATGGCAATGCGAGATTGCAGTGGGCGCGTTGCCCGGCCTTCGCCAATCAAGGTCCGACTGCGGAGCGGCAATTCAGCCGATCTGCGCCAAAAGTCCGACCAATTCGTCATGGACCAAACCGTTGCTCGCCACGGTGTTGGCCGCGAAAACGTCGTGCGGGTCGCCTGCCAGGCTGCTCAGTTGCCCACCGGCCGCCACGACAATGGCGTGGCCAGCGGCGAGATCCCACGGCTTGAGCCCGATTTCGTAAAAGCCGTCGCTGCGCCCCATCGCCAGGTCGCACAGGTCGGTCGCCGCCGACCCGGACCGGCGCACACAATGGGCGGTCGCCAGGACCGACCCCAACCAACCGAGCAACTGCGGCAGCCGCTCGCGGCGATCGTAGGGAAAGCCGGTTACCACCAAGGCCCGCGCCAGGGCCGCAACTTGCGACACTGCGATTGGCTTGCCGTTGCAGGTGGCACCGAAGCCGAGGCCGCCGATGACGGTCTCGCCGCGCGGCGGATTGGCGACCACCCCGAGCAGCGGCTGACCGTGGTACAGCAAGCCCACCGACACACACCACGCCGGGTACCCGTGCGCAAAGTTGGTGGTGCCGTCCAAGGGGTCAATGGCCCAGGTCCACGGCAACTGGTGCACACGGTCGCGCAGCGCGGCGGCGCCCAGCGGGCCGTCGCGCTCCTCCGCCAGCACCGCGTCGCCCAAATCGGCCGCTTGCAGTTCAGCCAGAATCCAGGCCTCCGACGCGCGATCGGCGGCCGTGACCAGGTCAATGGGCGATTTTTCGTCGTAGCCCGCCAGCTGGCCGGCGTGCTG
>CAXRHS010000023.1:0-4073 GCA_964230235.1 Myxococcota bacterium | reverse complement strand
CATCCTGACGCTGACGCGCCGCTCGGCTGCCGCGATCGACACGACGACCCTGTTCACCCTCACGCAGGTGTTTGCGGAGCAGTGGACGCTCGATGTGACCGAAGACGGCAAGCTGCGAGGTGAAGGATGATCAGCCCGATCGACCGCTGGACAAGCAAGCCCAACATCGCAGAGAAGGTTACCCCGATCGGCGGCACCAGCATTGCCGGTGGCGGCAACGCGGTGATCCCTGTGCTGACGGACATTCCTTGCGGATTCGCCAAGCAGATCGAGGTGTTCTTCCTCTGCACGACGGCCAACATTCAGCACGTTCTGATCACCAACTACGCTGCCAGCAGGTCGCTCAGTGTGCAGACGCAGTTGACCGGCTTGATCGTGGCGAACACCACCGTCAGCGTGGTGTTCAACGGGCCGTTTGGGCAGAGCTTCGATATTTCGGTGCAGTTGACCGGAGCGGGTGCGCCGGTCGGCACGGTGGCAACAATCTGGGCGTGCGCGAAGGCGTAAATGGGAAAGGTCTGGAAAATCCTCGCAGGAGTGGCGATCGGGTGGATCCTTCTTCGCGCCTTTCGGCCGAAGTGGTACGACGACCTGATGCTGCGCGCTTTTGCGAGTGACCAGCTTGCGGAGCCCGGCAAGACTCCAGAAGCGCAGAAGAAGTTTGAAGAGTGCGCCGACCTAGCAGCGCGCGTTATGCTGCCGCTGGGGTGGGTGTTGAAGATCGCGGAAACCACCACAGGCACGTCGCTTGAGCAGGCCGCGCAAAACGTCAAAGCAAAGGTGCTCGGTATGGGGCCGCCCGCGGATACCAAGCCAGAAACCCTTGCCAAGTACAGGGAGACGGCAATCTCTGCCGCCAAGGTGTCGACATGATGCACGCCAACCCGCAATCGATCGAAGCCTCGGCATGGACGCGCCACCAGATGGGCCACCAGAGCGCGCAAGGCCCACGGTACATTCTCAACGGCATGTACATGGGCGCCACTGTCGATACGGCGAAGTTGTCGCAGATCGGCGCGGAAGCCGCCGCGACGTTCATGGCGAGCGGGTGCGACGTCGACGCGCTGTATGAGCCCGCATACGCTGCGCTGAACACCCTGGCGCTCGCCATTCCGCCGCCGGGCAACGTCATCGCCAACATCGGCATCGCCACAGCCAAATCGGGCACGGATGCCATCCGCAACCTGCTGAAGGTCGCGTTTCGCGCGTCTGGACAGTACCTGCCCATGACGGTCAGCGAGAAGGTTTGCAAAGCGATCGCCAATAGCCCTCTCAACTGGTGGACGTGGGCTGCGAAAGACAAGTTCGCGCAAGCGACGCAAGATTCGCTTCTGGTGGGCGCGGCTGTGGCCGGCTATAACAAGTTGGCTCCTCCTGACCAGCAACTCAACGTGCTGATCAAGTCGCGGCTTGCAGACAACATCTACACGTTCGCGCAGAAGCAGGGTGCCACACCGTGGCAGGCAGCGATGGTCGCGTACAAGTGTGCGGAGAACACCGGCGCTGTCGAAGCGCGGGTGAACTACGCAGGCATCGTCGGTAACCCGTCGAACCCCGAAGCGGCCTGGAAGCAGAAAGTCGCGGGAATGGATGGCATCATCGCAGACGCGAGCACCGGCAAGAAGATTGAAGCTGCGGAGGGGCTCGGCGGCGGCATCGACACCAACACGCTGTTGATCGTGGGCGCAGCCGGCGTCGCCGCGCTGCTACTCTTGAGCAAGAAGCGAACCCCGGCAGCTTGACGAGGAACCACCATGAAGCGACAGTGGTACATCGCCAAAAATCCAGAAGGCGCGCAGAAGCTGGTGACCTCGCAAGTCGAGGCCCACAAGCATGCTGGCACCTATGGTGGCGTGCGCGCATTGCAGCGCAACCCTTCGCCCAACGACGACGAGGGCTATGCCATCGTCAACGGTCTCGGGCAGCTTGAGTTCTTCACGCACGTTGAAAACGAGGCGGTCGAGCAAGCTGTGCAGATGGCCGGCAAGCAAGGCGCTGTCGCAATGGATGACCAAGCCAGCATCCCGCTGTCGAAGAATCCAGCAGACGAGATCGGCAGTGTCGAAGACGTCAAGGGTGCCCCTACGCCAGAGCGCGCGTATCGAAGCTCGGGCCTTCCCGAGGTGCTGCAAGCGCTCGGCTACAGCCGCGGCTACCTGACGCGCGCGGATGTCGAGAAGTGGTCGCTGGAGGACGCCTGGGCGCGCATCCGCGGGCGGCTGCCTACCGGCGAGGAGCTTGCCGAGAAGAAGGAGCAGCAAGGCAAGAAGAAGGCGGCTTCGGTCAACGCCTGGCCGAAGAGCGCGACGACCTGCATCAACGCGCTGCTTAAGCAGAACGCCAAGACCGCTAAGAGCCTCGGCTCGGCGACGACTGGTGGTGTCGCCGAGGTATTCGTCTCGGTCGGCTTGTCGCTGGCGCCGCATCAGCTTGGCTTCCGCGGCATCGTCTACGACGCAGCAGGCCGCCCCGACTACGCCGAACTGAGCCCCGAGGTGGTGCCGGTCAACATCGCCACGACGCGCACGCAGCTTTCGGGACGCTACACGCTGTGCGCTGGGTCGAGCGCCGAGTGTCGGCAGACTTGCCTGGCTTACTCGGGCCACAATCCGCTGAACGACTCCAGCTACATCACCAAGATCAAACTGACCGAGGCGCTGTACGAGGAGCCGGCTGCGTTCATGCGCCTGCTGGTGGAGGCTATCCGGCGGCACTTCTGGAAGTACGCTCAGAAGAACACCTACAAGGCGACCAAGGAAGGCATCAAGCGCGGCGCCGAGACCGAGAATGTCGACGACGCCACCAACGCAGTGGATGAGGTCGAGGCGCTTTCGGCCGAGAAGAATCCCGTCAGCAAGGACGAGGTGCTGGTGCCCGCGGTTTACCACCCGCGCGTCCGGCTGAACGTCTACCAGGACATTCCGTGGGATGTCCTGTGCCCCGACCTGCTTGACATCGAGTGGCTCAACGCGGCGCCCGTCAAGGCGCGTGGCAAGCGTCCGGCGACCGCCCCCAAGGGCATCTTGTACGACTACACCAAGGTGCGGCGCCAGCCGACGCCTGCGCTCAACATCACCTTCTCTTGCACGGGCACTTCCGAGAACATGGAAGCGTGCGAGGCGATGCTTCAGCGCAATATCAACGTGGCGGTGGTGTTCATCGGCGCCACGGGAGAAGAGTTGGAGCCGGCTGCCACGGGCGGTCGTCCGCTGAAGAAGTTCTCGTACCCCAAGGTCATCGGCGGCAAGGAAGTGTTGCTGTACCCCTGGAAGTTGCAGTTCTTCTCGGGCGGTAACGCCTGGAGCGTGTTGAACGGCGACGAGTCGGACATTCGCGACCAAGACCCCAAGGGTTACGTCGTTGGCTTGACCTACAAGGTGCCGCGCGTGCGGTATGAGGTCAGCGCTGCCGAGTACAACAAGCGGGTGGCTGAGTACGAGCGCTTGCTGGCACGCTGGACGACGCGAGCCGCGGCGGCTCGCGAGGCGGGCGAGAAAGAGCCGGACATGCCGTCGACTCCGTCGCGCTACGGCTACAAGCCGGCGGTGGAGACTCGCCAGGTCGACAAGTTCATCGTGCGCGTGAAGGTGGTCGAGGTTGAGAAAGACGGTAAGCGCATCAAGGCGCTGGTGACCACGCACAACCCGAACCAAAGCCATGTGCTGATCGCTTGAGAGGTGTGCCGTGTTCAATCCTTATGATCAGTGCTGCCATGCAGGGCTGCTGACGGGCATGACCCGGCGGGCGATCGGCCTTGCCGGGCCGGCGTTCACGCCGCTGCTGTCGGTCAAGGACATGCAGAAGCTCTACCCGGCGATCTCCGAAGCGACGAAGGCTGTGGCGCAGAAGTACGCAGGCACCGCGGAACTCGATCCGCAAGCGGTCGTGGCGTACATGCAGCAGGCGTACAACCCGCCGACTGCGACCTCTCCTTCGCAAGACAAGCTGCTTTTCTTGGCTGCGATGCTTGTCGCCAACAAAGATCCCAACATAGTCGGGCTGAAGAAGAAGCTGACCGAGGTGATTCAGCTTCGCGCGAACCAGACCGCCGCCAGCATCGACAAGGCAAAGTA
>CAXRHS010000022.1:0-2950 GCA_964230235.1 Myxococcota bacterium | reverse complement strand
CCAGCGCAGCGAGCCGCCGCAGTACACGCCTACCCCCATGGCGACGCCGGCGCCGCGCGAAGCAGCCACTATGCCGTCGGCCGTGCCATCGACCAGCACGTCGCGCGCCAGCACCACCGACGCTGCGTCGCCAATGGCGAGGCCGTTGCCGCGGGAGCCGTGGATGTGCACGCGGTCCAACTCGGCGTTGGCGCTGCCGTTGACGAACACCCCAGTGCCGTGTGCTCCATCGGCAATGCGCGGCTGCGTGTCGTCGACCAGCACCTGAAGCAGCGCAAGCTTGCCGCCGAACACGCCCATGGCCGCCTCCCGGTTGTGACTGAACCGACTGGCGACGACCTGGGCGCTGCCGCCTTGACCGACCCACAGGCCCTGGCCGCCTTCGCCGGTCTTGCTCTGCGATAGCGTGGCATCGACAACCACCGCGCGGGCAGTGACGGTCGCACCGGCCCCGACGACGGCGACGCCCGTGCCCTCATTGTCGTGCATTCGACTGGCCGTCAGTTCGACCTGGCTGCCGGTACCTGCAAACACACCGCCTCCGGTCAGCAGGCCAGGCAAGCCCCGCGTGCCGTCGATGACGACGCCGTACAGCGTCGCCTTGGTCCCAGCACCCTGGACGATGAGGCCAGCCAGGCGGTGGTCAAACAACCGCACCGACTGCAGGCTCACCACGCTGGCCCCGACTGCGGCCACACCATAGCCGCCGCCCTGGGCTTTTTGGTCGGGCCCAGGGCGCGTGCTGTCCAGCAACACGTCGTCTAGCACCAGTGTGCTTGCCCCGGTGACGTTGGCACCGTAAGAACGGCCGTCCGTCGCCCGCACCCGCCGCGCGGTCAAGTTGCCCCCTTTTTCGGCTAGCAGTGCCGTGCCAAGTGCACCGCTGCTGGGCTGGGTGCCGACGATGGCGCTGTCGGTTAGCGTCAGGCTTGTGCCTGCACCGCTGGCGACCACGGCCCATTTGAGCACCCGATCGAACATCAGATACTGGGCCTGCACCGGTCGGGTACCCAGAACCGCCAGACCGTATGCCGTTGGCGCAAACCGCAGACCGCGTACCACCACGGGTGCGCCGCTCCCCGCGGCCTTGATGGTCAGCGCAGGCACGCCGCCCTTTGCTACCAGCGAGACCTTGGCCGCACAGCGGCCGTGGAGCGTGATGCCTTTGCTGATCTGCAGCGGACCCGCGTGCTCGCCGGCTGCCAGTGCCACCGTGCCGCCCTCAGGTACGGCCGCGATGGCCGTCGCCAGTGACGCGAACGGCGCACCCTTGCTGCCATCGGCCTTGCCGACTGCCAATGGGTCGACAAAGACCACGCCGGGACCCTCGGCGACGCCGCAAAACGCATCACTGCCGCAAGCAGCCGGGTCAGGGGCGCACGGCGCCAGCACGGCGTCGCTGCCAGCAGCACGCGCGGCGGCGGCAAAGCCGGCGGGACATAGCCAGCCGGTGCCCACAGCAACGCACGTACCGGGCGCGTTAGGCGCAGGCGCTTGCCCTGCGGGGCAGCCCGCTTGGGCAGGTTGGCAGGCCGCCACCGATTTGCCGTCAGCGGCGACGCAGAACCGGGTTTGGTCTATCGGTGGCAGCGACTCAAGCGGCGGCACGCCCACCGGGGCTTGCAGGGGCGGCAGGGTCGCGGTCGGGTCTGCATTTCGGGCGCGCGTTGGCGGCACGCTGACCAGACCTGCAGGTCGGCATGCCCCTGGGTCGCCATCGGGAAAGTGCCCGGCGCTGCAGCCCATGCTGGCCGCCTGTTCCACATCGGTGCAGCTGCGCGGCGTCGGCAGGCAGCCGAGTTCGCCTGGCTTGCAATCCGCTCCCTGGCCGTCCTTCCAGTTGTGGCACCACCGTGGCACGCATGCTGAGGGGTCGCCGGGCAAGTGGGCCGCGCAGGCGGGCGGGCCGACGGCGACACACGCATAATCGGCAGGGTCGAAGACGTGGCCAGGGGGGCAGCAAGTGCCGTCGGGGCGCAGTTGTGGGGCGGCGCAGGTGCTGGCGGCGTCGGCTGGGGCGATGTCTGCCGTGGTGGTCGTGGGTGCCGCGTCGCCACACGCGGTCAGCTTGACGGCCAGTGTAACAAGCCAGAAGTGGGCGGCGAATAATGAAAAGCGGGCAGGGCAACGCATGGCAAGCCTCGCGCCCGCGCCGTCAGGATGCTACCGGCAGGGCGGACGTGCAACCTTTCGACGTTGGCGGGTGCATCCGCGAATGGATGGCAATCCCGGCAGCATGGTTGTACAAGGAACCTCATTCGTCGAGCGACCCCAATTTCGCGAAGACATGCTGCTGTCGAGGCCTGACCCCGACTCCGCGCCTACAGATTGATCGTATCTCGAAATCAGCTATCATAATAGGCAGCTGTCTCCGCTTCTCCCGCGTGAGGTTGTTGAAAAAGGGTTCGCTCCGCTTCGATTTTCTCCGGGACCGCCGCGCGGACTCCTCGAAATCATTGCGGAGTTCTCACCGCCAGCGCGGCACCTGCCGCGCCGGAGGCTGGTTTGCAACAGCCTCGCCTTGCGGGCGAAGAGTAGGAAGCGTCTTCTATTTCAGCTGCTTCCGATACTTGTGCAGGATCCGTAGCTCCGCGCCCGCCCTCACTTCGCCGCTGGCGTCAGCCCCGTTACCTGGCCCTTGACGGTCTCAAACTGAAGGGCAATGGACGAAGATTCCTTGGTGCCATCGCCGTCCATGTCGATGTCATTCTTGAGCAGGCTGCCGAGCAAGCCCAGAACCGTCGATTTGCCGCCAAATGCGTCGAACTGCCCATCTGGAACGGCCCAGATCGCCTTCTCCAGCTCCTTCTTGCTCAGCACCCCGCAAATGAGGCCATTCTTGATGCTCTGCCAGCTCGTCGTCCCGGCGACTTGCCCCTGCAACTGCGCGGCCTCAATCTTGAGCGCAAGCCAGGCTGCCCCCAACGGCATCGTGAACAAGAAGCTCTGT
>CAXRHS010000021.1:0-10739 GCA_964230235.1 Myxococcota bacterium | reverse complement strand
ACCGCCACGATGGGCGCGGCCCACGGCGCCGTCAGCGGCAGCGCCAAAAAATCGTGAACGGTGGCGCGCAATTCATCGTCGGCCGCGTCGCCGACCGCGATGACCTTGCCGCGGCGGGCCAGGATTTCTTGCAGGTTCGATGCGGTCTTTTCGTAGGTCGGCCCGCGCGGCGCCACGATGACCGTCGGGGTTTGCTCGTCGATGAGCGCGATCGGGCCATGCTTCATTTCGCCTGCGGCGTAGCCTTCGGCGTGAATGTAGCTGATTTCCTTTAGCTTGAGCGCGCCTTCCAGCGCGATCGGGTGCAGCAGTCCGCGGCCCAGGTACAGCGACGAGTGCGCCCCTGAATGACGGCGCGCCACGTCGCGCACATGCCAGTTCAGCGCGATCGCCTTGTCCACTTCGGCCGGCACTTGCAACAGGGTGTTGAGCAGGTCGCGCGCCTGCTCGGTCGACAAGCGATCCAGGCGGCGGCCCAGGTAGATCGCCAGCAGGTACAGCGCCACCATCTGGGTGGTGAAGGCCTTGGTCGAGGCGACGCCGATTTCGGGGCCGGCATGCGTATAGACGACCTCGCCGGCCGTGCGCGCGAGGGTGCTGCCGATGACGTTGCAGATCGCTGCCGTGCGCGCGCCGCGGGCCTTGGCCTCTTGCACGGCCGCCAGCGTGTCGGCGGTCTCGCCAGACTGCGAAATGGCCACCACCAGCGTGTGGCGGTTGACCACCGGGTCGCGGTAGCGGAACTCGCTCGCCAGTTCGACTTCGACCGCGATGCGGGTGGCCTGCTCGATGTAGTGCTTGCCGACCAGGCCGGCATGCCAGGAGGTGCCGCAGGCGACGATGACGATCCGGTGCAGGTCCTGCAACGCCGCCGGGTCGAAGCGCAGTTCTTCAAAAAATACATCGCCTTGCTCGAGCGAGGCCCGGCCGCGCATGGTGTCGGCAATCGCCCGCGACTGCTCGTGGATTTCTTTGAGCATGAAGTGCTTGTAGCCGCCCTTTTCGGCTGCCACCGCACTCCAGGCGATGTGGGCTTGCGGGCGCGCCACCGCTTCGCCCGACTGCACGCGGCGGATTTCATGGCCCAAACGGGTGACCACGGCCAGATCGCCGTCTTCGAGGTAGACCACGTTGCGGGTGTGGCTGATGACCGCTGGAATGTCCGAAGCGACAAAGTTCTCGCCGTCGCCAATGCCCAGGATCAACGGCGACTGTTGCTTGGCCACCACAACCTTGTCCGGTTCGCCGGCGTGCACGACGGCGATGGCGTAGGCGCCGCGCACCCGCAAGGCGGCAAGTCGCACGGCTTCGGCCAGTTGCACGCCGCGCTGCAGTTCTTCGTCGATGAGGTGCGAGAACACTTCGGTGTCGGTCTCGCTGGCAAACTTGCGGCCCTTCTCGCGCAATTCATGCTTGAGTTCAAGGTGGTTTTCGATGATACCGTTGTGCACGACCGCGACCTGGCCGACCACGTGGGGATGGGCGTTCTCTTCGGTCGGCCGGCCATGGGTGGCCCAGCGGGTGTGGCCGATGCCCAGATCGCCGATGACCGGTTGGGTTACCAGCAATTGATCGAGGTTGCGCAGCTTGCCCACCGCGCGGCGCAGGTCGATGTTGCCGTTGACGAGCGCCAGGCCCGCGGAGTCGTAGCCGCGGTACTCCAGGCGGCGCAGGCCGTCGACCAGGATGGGGGCGGCCTGTTGGGGGCCGACGTAACCGATGATGCCGCACATGTTGGGCTCGCTGGTGAGGTAGTGGTGGCCAGGCTGGGCCAGGGGCACCGATTGTCGTCGCGTGTGCGTTTGCGCGCAACCAGCACAGGTGTGTCGGTCCGGCGCCCGTTCGGCTGTGCACCAAACGCGGTGGCGGCCGCGACATTCCCGCCGCCGCGAAAATCGCGGACGTCGTTCGTCAACTTTGGTAAAGGCAATTTGACCCGCGTAGCTTGACAGCACCGCGGGCGCGACTATTTTGCGCGCCGCCTGGGGTCCGCTGAGTTCTAGCGGTAATTTCGCGCGTTGCGCGAACAACCGGGCGACGAACCGCGCAAATGGGTGCGCAGGTACCAACAGCCGCACGACGGTGTGCAGGGCAAGGCCAACGGCCTTTGTTTGGGGGAAAGCGTGAAGGATATTCAGTTTGTGGCGGCGTTGCGCCGTCCGTTTGTGTTCGCAACCGCAGCCGGCCTGGCGCTGGCGTCATGCGGCGAAGAGGCCAAGCCGGCGGCCGACGCCGGGGCAACCGCTGACAGCGCGACGAGCGGTGAGACGGCCGCCGGCGAGACGACCGGCGGCGGCGACACCGGCGCAGCTGGTGAGACCAAGACAGGCGGCGATGCCGCCAGCACCGGCGACACCGCGACCGGTGGCGACATCGCCATTACCGACGCCACCGTCGCCGACACGGCGATCACCGACGCTGTGGCCACGGACGTGCCGGTCGCCACCGACGTGGCGGCCGACACCGCGGCTGCCGCCCCCACCTGCGAAGCCTACTGCAAGGTCGTGGTCGCCAATTGCACCGGCGACAACAGCCAGTACAAAGACGAAGCAGAGTGCAACAACTACTGCAAGACCCTGGGCAAGCTCCCCGTGGGCGCAGCCGACGACAAGGCCGGCAACACCGTCGGTTGCCGCACCTACCACGCCACCGCCGCCAAAGACGATCCCAAGACCCACTGCAGCCACGCCGGCAAGTCGGGCGGCAACGCTTGCGGCACCTGGTGTGACAACTATTGTCACCTTGCCGACAAGAGCTGCCTGGTCGCCAAACAAGAAATGGATGTCGATACCGGCAGCTGCCTGACCAAGTGCAAGGGCCTCAAGGACGGCGGCAAGGCCAACGACGCCGCCGGTGACACCGTGCAGTGCCGCATCTACCACCTGGGCGTGGCGGGCACCGATGAGGCCAATGCCAAGATCCACTGTCCGCACGGCAAGATCGCGCCAGCGGCCGGCACGCCCTGCGGCGCGGCGCCACCGAGCTGCGAGAGCTACTGCAAGACCGTGACCATGCACTGCACCGGCACCAACGCGCAGTACAAGGACGAGGCCGAGTGCGTCAGCTACTGCAAGACGCTAGGCAAGCTGCCGCTCGGCACCGCGGACGACAAGGCCGGCAATACGGTTGGCTGTCGCACCTACCACGCCGGAGCGGCCGGCAGCGACGCGGCGCTACACTGCCCGCACGCCGGCAAGTCCGGCGGCAACGCCTGCGGCACTTGGGTCGACAACTACTGCCACCTCGCGCTCGCCAACTGCACTGGTGACAACAAGCTGTACGCAGACCTCGCCGCGTGCACGGCTGCCTCCGCGGCCGCCAAGACCGACGGCAAGCCCAATGACGCCAGCGGCGCCACCTTGCAGTGCAGCATCTACCACCTGGGCGTGGCCGGCACCGACGCGGCCGCGGCCAAGGACCACTGCCCGCACGGCAAGATTCCGGCGCCCTCCGACACGCCTTGCTCTGCCGCGGCCACCGCGCCCGTCACCAAAGAGGTCAAGACTACCGGGGCCAACACCTTTGACCCGGCCGAGACCACCATCGCGGTCGGCGACAGCGTCAAGTTCACCAACGGCAGCAACCACAATGCGGTTGAAGTGGACGAGGCGACCTACACCTCGGGTGGCACCACCAAGAAGACCGGCGCCATCATCGACGTCGGCTTCGGCGCCACCGCGACGGTCAAATTCGACAAGGCTGGAACCTACTACTTCGTGTGCCAGCCGCACGCCGGCATGGGCATGAAGGGCAAGATCGTCGTCAAGTAGGCGCAAGCCTTCGCGATACCCGGTCGGCGGGCGGGATGCACGCGGTGCATCTGGCCCGCCGATCGCGTTTTTGCGTCTTTGCGCGATTGGTGTGCCCGATGGCGCCGCTGGCAAGCGGCGTCGCGGCAATGGTGCTGCGGAAGACCAGTACCGGCGCGGAGCGGCGATTCGCAGGCAAGGTGCGAATCCGCGACCCGTCCGCAAGCAACCCAAACTGTCCTACAGGCCGGTCAACTCGAACTTATGGCCCGCTGGGTTCAACGCCGGCCGATGCGCAGTTCGACCGCGGCGCGCCGGCCATCGAGCACCACCAGTTTGCGCACCACCCGCTCGCCGTCGGTCACCGTTACGACGTGCCGGTCAGCCGCAAGCGCGCCCGCCTGCCAGCGCTGACCGGCCGCGAGCGTGCGGCGTTCGCCATCGTCCAGTTGCACCGACACCGCGCGGTCGGCCGCGCCGACCACCGTCACGCGCACCTGACGGTGCGGCGGCGGCGCGACAGCCAATTGTTGGGTGGGCGACGCTGCGAGTTCCGACTTCTCGCGTTCGCCGTCGGCGGATTCGGTCACGGCATGGACCGTTCCGGCGGCGACCGGCAAGGTCGCGCGTTCACCAGCTGCGGCGCGAACGCCCTTGCCGTCGACCTGCAGCGCAGCCGCTTGTCCGCCGTGGCGGTTGTCCAGGGCCACGGCTGCGCCCGGCGGCGTGAACAGTGCGCGCAGGTGGTCGCCGTCGCGCACCTGCAGTCGGCTCGCTTCGCGCCAGCCCAGGCGGTGCTGCCAGACCTCGACCGTGTGGTCGCCGGGCCGGACCGGCAGTCGGACATCGGCGTTGGCGGCCACCAGCGCGACGCGGCGGCCGTCCAGGCGCACGTCCAGCGGCTCCGGCCAGCGGTTGACTACCACGATGTGGGTGTCGCGGGCCGCGATGGTCCACAAGCCCTGCTGACCGGCTTGCAGCAGCACTCCGGCTGTTTGCGGCTGAGGGCGACTGGTGAGCGTCGCAGCCAGCTGCAGGCGCCCAGCGGGCACCTTGAACTGACCCTGCGCGCCCGGTTGGAGGATCGCCACTTGCGCGCCGTGGATGCGCAGCGACGCCCGCTCGCCCGACTGGTTGACCACGCGCAGGCTGGCTGTCGGTCGCACAATCCGCCACGCCAGGCTGGCTGCGCTGTCCTTGCGCACATCGAACCAGTACTCCAGGCCCGAGTCGACGCCAGTTGCGTGCAGGCGATAGTCGCCGCGCACGAGCGCCCAGGTGGGTGTCGCGTCCGCTGGCAGGACGCCGCTCAAGTGCGCAAGCTCTGGGGGCAGTTGCAGGTCTTCGCCGGTGCGGTTGCGAACCGCCAGCGCAATCGTGCCCGACCGCCGCGCCGCCGGGTCATCGGCCAGCCAGGTCTCGTCGACAAGCTTGTTGGAGACCTCGCCCTGCCAGCGCACGGCATGGCCACCAGGGCCGACGCCGACCACCCACAATTCGGCGCGCGGACCGACCTGGCCAAACGGCTGACCGTCGACCATCACCCGCGCAGGTTCCTCCAGCGGATTGCGCAGTTTGAGCTTGCCAGCCGGCGCGGGCACGATTGCTGTGGTCTGCCTGCCGGCCTGGATCACCACCCCGGCGCCCCAGCGACCGGCGCTGCGCTGCGACTCGGCGGCGACGCGGTGCTCGCCCACCGCTAGCGGCCCAAAAGTCTTGGCCTGGCCCGCCGGCAGGTCGGCTGGCGGTGCGCCGTCGATGCGGATGGCTTGCGGCTCTGCGCTGCGGTTGTGGACGGTCAGGGTGCCGCCAGGCGCGCGAACCACGATCGATCGCTCATCGCCGCGTGCGGCGTCGACGGTGGCGCGAAACTGCCAGTCCGCGGTTTGGACCAGGTAGCCGACCAGGCCAGCCGCCTTGCACACGGCCGCGGTCGCGCCTGCGGTCAAGGCGCGCGGACCCACGCCGTCGACGTCCAAGGTGATCGCGGCGCCGGTAGCGTTGATCCAACGCAGTCTGGCAGGGCAGGCAGAAGAACCGACCGCTGGCGCGCCGTGCGCGGGTGTGCCAACGCTGACCAGCACGGCCCACGCGGTGACCAGCGCGCCGAGGATGGGTTTGCGGTCAGCCATGATCGGCACCGGGCGCGCCCTCGAAAAGCGTGTCGAGAAACAGCTGGGCGTCAAAGTCGCGCAGGTCTTGCATCTTTTCACCCACGCCCACCAGCTTGACCGGCAGGCCCATGGTCTCGGCAATCGCCAACACCACGCCGCCTTTGGCTGTTCCGTCGAGCTTGGTTAGCGCGATCCCCGTTACGGCCACGGCCTCTTTGAACAATTCAGCCTGCTTGACCGCATTTTGGCCCATGGTGGCGTCCAGCACCAGCAGCACTTCGTGCGGTGCGCCGGCATGGGCCTTGCCGACGACGCGGCCCACTTTTTTCAGTTCTTCCATCAGGTTGTGATTGGTGTGTAGCCGCCCCGCGGTGTCGACGATGACCAGGTCGTAGCCCTCGGCCTTGCCGCGTTCGATGGCCGCAAAGCACACACTGGCCGGATCGGCCTGGTCCTTGCCGCGGTGCAGCGGTACGCCGGCGCGCTGGCACCAAACGTCGAGCTGATCGACCGCCGCAGCCCGGTAGGTGTCACCGGCTGCGACCAGGACCTTGCGCCCTTGGCCGGCGACCCGGTGCGCGAGCTTGCCGATGGTGGTGGTCTTGCCGCTGCCGTTGACCCCGACCACCATCAAGACGGCAGGGCCGTGTTTGGGGTCCAGGTTCAGGCTGCCCGTTCCCGCCGCGGCCAGGATCTTGTCGGCATGCTGGCGAAGGTTGGCCCACAGGGCCGCCGGGTCTGCAGACTGGCCCTTCTGCACCGCTGTGCGCAGATCGTCGAGCAGTTTTTTGCAGGTGCGCGCACCCAGGTCTGCGCGCAGCAGCACCTCTTCGATCTCATCGACCAGCGCGGCGTCGAGCTGGCGGCCGCCAAACAGCTGCCCGATCCGGCTGACAAAGCCCTCCGAGCGCGTCTTGGCCAGGCCACTGCGCAGAAACTGGCGCTCCTGGTCGCGCGCGGTGTCGGCGGCGCTGCGTTGGTGGACCGTCGGCGCGTCCAGCGGCTCGCGGCGGGTCGCGTCGTCGCCGATGGGCCGCGGCGGCCGCGCTTGCGGCCTGCGCAGCACCTTCCACGCCACCCAGCCGACCACCAGGGCCAACAACGCGGCGGCAGCGATCCCGGCCACTTCCAGCGGTGCCAGGGCCTGGCCCGGCTGCAGGGTCAACAACAGCAATTTTGCGTGCATGAATCGATCCGTGGCGCACAGGGCCGCTGGCGCCGTCGGTGCGCACAAACGGTCACCCGGACGGGCGCGGCGCCCAGGCCGGTCGACGGCGGCCCGCGCCAGTCCGGCTAGAAGTACAACTCGAAGTACTGCACCGAAGGCACGGGCACAAGGCGGGTAAAACTCAGCGAACCGTTGGTGATGTCGGCAAAACCCTGCTCTCGGTAGAGGATTTCGGTCCAAGTCGCGGCGGTGCCGTCCATCCAGCCCAGCTTGTAGCCGGCAACCTTGGCGTCGGCGGGCAGACCGTCGACCTGCACCCGCAGCTTGTGTTCCAACACTTCTTTGCCCGAGCGCAGTTCGTTTTGGAAATCGGTGACCAGGATGCGAAGGATGTTCTTCTTGCCTTTGGTATAGAAGGTCGCATTGGTCGGGGTGTCGCTGGCGTCGGCAACGCAGGCGACCGGCTCCTTGTTGACGCCCACGCAGGAAGTGCGCGTCGCCATGACCACGATGCCCGCGTCCTGGTCGGTCGACTGCTTGCTCGAAATGCCGAGCGCGTCCGGCCCGTGTTGGACCGAGACCAACTGCTCACCACCCATGTGGTCGCGGTGAAACCAGAACCCCGGCCAGGCCGAAGGCTTGAGCGCCCCCGATTGGATCTTGGCCTGCGAGTACCACAGGTAGTCGCTTTCGCGGGCATTTTGCGCAAGCGTGATGGTGTCGGCCACGGCCGGATCCACGGTCGGCAGGCGCACGACGCTGCCAAGGGTCGCGTCGGCCACCAACCCCTGCCACAGCATCTTGGTCGCGGTGATAAAGCCGCCCCGCCACGTCGCCAGCCGCTGCAAGTCGTAGCTCGCACTTTTCGGGTCGGCCAGCGGCGCCACGGCGTCCGGCAGCGACCGGATCTTGAGGTCCATCACCCAAATCGGAATGGGCGCCGTCCCGTCGGAACCAAAAAGCCCCTTCTCGTGCTTCAGTCCCTTGTTCTTGGCGTATTCAGCAACCCGGTTGACGATCTGGAATGCTTCGCTTGGTGTGCCTGCCTCAATCTCCAAGGACAGCGCCGACAGCGGCAGCGGCTGGACCTTGCCCTGGGCGTCTTTTTCGCCCGCCACGACCCGGTCGATGAAGTCGAAAATCGGCGAGCGGTTGGCGCTGGCCTGGTCCTGGACTTCCAGTACGCCCTTGATGACCACCGACGGTCCAATGATCCGCACGTCGTTCTGGGGCAGCGCGAAATTGCCGGGCAGGCGCATCTCCAGCGCAAACGCCTTGTAGGCGTCGAGCCACTGCTGCTTGGTCTCCTTCTTGTAGCCGCCCGCGCCAAACGGATCGCGCAAGAACTCAATGTTGACGATGGTGTGTGAGCAATACCAGGGCTTGATGGTGATCTTGGGATCGATGCACACCGGGTCGGGGTTCTTGGGGTCCTTCTTCTTGGCAGGCAGGTCGAAATCGTACCAGTGCGCGATGCGAGCGGCCGCCTTGGCCCACTTGGCGACATCTTGGATCGGCTCGCCCTTGACCTCGCCGTTCTCATACACGCAGCCCTTGCCGGCGGTGCCGAGGTCGTAGCCGACCGTCCACACCGGAAAGGCGTTGGCCAAGCGGGTCGCTTCGATGAGCGAGTCCAGCGCATCGAGCTTGTAGTTTTCGATGGCGTTGACGTCCTTGGTTCGATCCGGAAACAGGCCTTGCATCATGGCCTTGCAGCCGTAACCCGTCGGAATGCGCATGGTCTCGGCATACAGGCTGCGAATGCTCTGGGTGAACAGCGCGGGATTCGATTCGTCGGTCGGGATCACCGCCTTGGCGGTGCCTCCCACGCTCATCATGCTGGCCACCTTGACGCCGTCTGTCTTGACCGCCTTGAACTCAGCGCAGTTGGCGGCGCGGCAATCGGCCGTGTATTCAATCAGTTGACCGGGCTTGAGGCTGGCAATGTCCACCAGCGTGCCTGCAGTCGTCAAGAGCTTGCTGGCATCGACCCGCACCGAGCGGTTGCGCACTTCGTTGGTGATCGCGGGCAACGTCACAGTCGCTTCTTCGACGCAGCCGGCGAGCAGCCCGACCCACACCAAAAGGCGCAGGTCCGGTTTGAGAAAGCGCAGGCCCTGTTTGCCGGGTCGGCACGACGTCTGGCAGACCGAGGGGAGAGCCACACCGAACCTTGCCACGCTTGCGAGCATTGCGACCTCTGCGGCGCCACTTCCGCGAGTTTGGGGGCTGGCGCGCGGGCGCAGTATCCCCAAGGGTTGCCAGACGGTCAAGAACGCGATGCTGCGGCGTGGTGCCGGGTTGCGCTTTACAACGTCCGCAAACTGACCGACCCTGGCTCGGGCGGCCTTGCGGCAGGGGCGGCCATCGTGCGGCGCGGCTGCGGAGGTCAACATGTGGAAGAAGATTGCCATCGTCGTCGCGGTGTTGGTGGTGGGCTGTGTCGCGGTCACTGCGATGCAGCCAGCGGATTTTTCGGTTCAGCGCAGTACCGACGTCAAGGCGCCGGCCGACAAGGTTGCGGCGCTCATCGCCGACTTTCACGTCTGGGAGAAGTGGTCGCCGTGGGACAAGCTCGACCCGGCGATGAAAAAGACGTTTTCCGGTCCGAGTTCGGGGGTCGGCGCTGTCTATGAGTGGGCGGGCAACAGCGACGTGGGCAAGGGCCGCATGACGGTGCTGAGCGTCGATCCCGGCAAAAGCGTCAAGATCAAGCTCGAGTTCCTGGAACCATGGGCCGCGACCAACACCACCGAATTCACGCTGGCGCAGACAGCGGATTCGACCAAGGTGACGTGGACGATGTCGGGCAAGAACGAGGGCCTTGTCGCCAAGTTCTTCGCCATGTGCATGAACATGGACAAGATGGTCGGCGGCGACTTTGAAAAGGGCCTGGCGTCGCTCAAGGGCCTTGCCGAAAAAGGCGGCTGATTCGGGGCAACGCGTGCGCAACCGGCTTGTCTGCGCACGGCCATCAAGCGAGCGGCGTGTTGCAGTTGCCCGGTCGCCCGCCGGTGCGTCCCGGCACGGACTGCGACCCTGCGCATGCGATCGGCCAAACCCCTTTGTCCGCGCTGGCGAGCGCCGCTACAGCCGCCGATGCTGCTGGCACGGCAGGTTGCGCCGCACGTTGGCCACGATTTCGGGGTCGATCCAGGCCGTCGCCCACCCCTCGCCGTCCGAGCAGCGCGCGACCACATGACCCCAAGGGTCGATAATCATGGAGTGCCCGTAGCTGTGGCGCGGCCCGCCGTGGTGGCCCCATTGCCCGGGTGCCAGCAGCCAGCACTGGTTCTCGATGGCGCGGGCCCGCAGCAACACTTCCCAATGGTCCTTGCCCGTCTGCAGCGTAAAGGCTGCCGGCACGCACAGCACATCGCAGCCTGCCGCGCGCAGCTGCCGGTACAGCTCCGGAAAGCGCAAGTCGTAGCAAATGGTCAGCCCAAAGCGGGTGTCGAACAGGTCGGCATGCACCGCGCTATCGCCGGCGGCCACATGCTCCGACTCGCGAAAACTGACCTGGCCGGGGATGTCGATGTCGAACAGGTGGATCTTTCGGTAGGTCTGGACCACGGTGCCGTCGGGGCCGAGCAGCACGCTGGTGTTGTGCACGCGGTGGGCCTCGCCCGTTGCTTCCTGATAGCTGCCGAGCAGGATCGCCGCGCCGGTTTGCCGGGCCAGGTCCGCGAAGTGGCGGACGATCGGGCC
>CAXRHS010000020.1:0-2819 GCA_964230235.1 Myxococcota bacterium | reverse complement strand
CGGCCTGCCCTGCCCCGACGGCGAGGTGCTGCTGCGCCAGCAGGTGCTGAAGGGCGCACTCAGGCCGCCCTACGTGATCAAGCCGCTCAACGAGGGATGCTACCTGGCTGCCGGTGCCCACGCCGAGGCCGCACAACTTTTTGAGAGTATTGGTCTGTATCGCAAGGCGGCGCTCAACCACCAGCGCGTTGGCAACGCCGAAAGGGCGATTCACTGTCTGACCCTGGAAGGTGACAAGCTGACGGTGGTGAAATTGCGAACGGCACTGGGACAAACGGATGAAGCGCTGCGCGTTGCGTTGTCGGCCGACCCTTCCGAAGCAGCCTACGTAGAAATCACCACGCTGGCGGCGAACCTCGCGCTTGCGAAAGGCGACAAGGGCTTGGCCGGTCGCACGTTCGCCGCACTACTGCAGGCGCCAACAGGTGAAGCGGACCGCGCTGCCCACGGTCGAACGGCGCTCGAGCTGCTGCTTGAAGTCAACGACAGCGCACGAGCTCGGCAAGTGTTTGACAAGCTGGTGCAGATTGCGGCGCCGGCGAGCGATCTCGCCTTGTACCTCAAGTCCGCCGAGGCAAAGCTGCCTACCCCGACACCAGCGAGTTCTCGGCCTGCCCCGCCGCAGCGTCCCAAGGCAGATGCGGGTTCGCCTGGGCTACGCCGCGACGCAGGCGCGGAGCCAGTTGCTTCGGCTGCCGAGCACACACTGGACGATTTCGGCGACGGCGACGACGGGGTGTGGCCAAACGGCGTGCCGCAGGCTCTGGCGTCGCGCTACAGTAGTCTTGAGCGACTGGGCCAAGGTGGCAACGGTGTCGTGTACAAGGCCACCGATCGGTTGCTCGGGCGCCTCGTCGTGCTCAAGTTCATGCTCGAAGGCTCGATGCCGACCGACATGCAACGCAAGTATTTCTTGCGCGAAGTCAAACTGGCTGCACAGCTCAACCATCCCAATATCGTACACATCTACGACATGGGGGAGTCCGATGGGATCTTGTGGTACGCCATGGAGTTTGTCGCCGGCAAGTCGCTGACCTCGTTCCTCCAATTCGGCCAACCTGTCGAAGACTACGGCTGGATGTGCAAGATTTTGGATCAGTTCAGCGCGGCGTTGGACTGCGCCCACCAGGCGGGCCTGGTTCACCGCGACATCAAGCCGGACAACGTCCTGGTCGCCAATGACGGCGCCGTCAAGCTGCTCGACTTTGGCCTTGCGCGCGTTCGCGACGAGGGTTTTGGCGAACTCAGCGTCCTTGCTGGAACGCCTTACTACATGGCGCCTGAACAGTTGGACGGTTCGGCAGTTGATCACCGTGCCGACTTGTACGCGTTGGGTGTCGTTATCTTTCGCATGTTTACCGGGTACCGGCCATTCTCCGAGGGCAATGTGTTCGTGGCGCACGCCGTCGAGCCCGTGCCCGATCCGCGCAAGTTCAACGCGAAGCTGGACGAACGGGCCGTGCGCATCGTCAACAAGGCGATGGCGAAAAAGCCAAAAGACCGCTACGCCGCGGCCAAGGAACTGGCTGAAGATGTGCGGGCGATGTGTGGCTTGGGTAAGTAGGCCAACGCAACGCGAGCCCCCCCATTGTTCAAGTCTTTGACTACATTTGCTTCTCCCCGGCGCACCTGCGCCCGTGCCGCTCTGCGCTAGGCTAGGTCGCCCAGCGACGCCGTCTTGCCTAGCTCGCGCGCCAGCCAGCCCGTGCGCGCAACCGCCGCAAAAGTGTACAGCGGGAACATCACCGCCTTGGCCCGCTGGCCGCGCAGGGCCCGCTCGGCTTGCTCCTGTAGGTCGAGTCGCGCCTTCACGTGCGCTTCGCGGACCGCCTTGTAGGCCTCGCGGTACCGCGCGACCTGGGCCTCCGTGTCGGCATAGGCCTCGGGCCGACGCTGGCGCTTGCCTTCCTTGCGCTTGGGGCGAGGCCGCGGCATCTGCATCCAGGCCTTTTGTTCGGCGGTCAGGCCTGCAGCGCTGGGACTCTGGCTACCGGCCGAATGCGCTGGCGGCTCAGGCGGGGCATTTGCCGCGACAGGCCCGGCCAATTGCGGGCATGGCACACTCGATTGCCCTGCCGTCTCAGGCAGTTGAACGATCCCCCCCTCCGCCGAAGTGCCGCACGGAGTGGAGCTTCGACCGCAGCCGTAGCGCTGCCACGCTTCTGCGCCGATCGCTCGGTACCGGGCTCGTAGTTCCGCTTCGGGCAGGGACTCCCAGCCGGGCAGCGGTGTTAGGACAACGCCGTGTTCGCTGACGTAGGCCGCGTCGGCCTTCGGGCCACCTTTCAGCCGGGCATCCAGCGTTTTCTGGTGGCGGTCGAAATGCTTGCCGATCAGGGGTTCGCCGTACATGAGCGCGCGGTTGGTATTTGCGCCCGGCCAGTTGTCGAGCGTCCACTGCTCATGGACCTTGATCGCTTGCCCCATGATGTAGCAGACGCGCTCGGCCAGGCACTTGTCGCCAGCGATGATCGGGGTGACGTCGCAGCGACCGTTGAAAACGGGGCCGACCCGGTCCTGGACCCTGTTGGCGTAGCGGGCCATGTTGCCGTGGACGTCGCAGAGGAAATCTGCAAAGGAATCAGGGTTGTCTGCGCCGAAAATGCCGTGGTAGTGGTTGGACATGGCGAAGTAGGCGTACACTCTAACGCCGTGTTTCTTTTGTGCAATAGCAATGATTGCGTTGAAGGCGGCCGCGAAGCCGGGATGGGCGACCGGGTCGAACAAGAATGCCCCGGCGACGGTGCGCGCCGTGACCTCAAAAAGCAGCGACGGAAAGTAATAGCGAATGGACATCGAACCACCTCGGCGGCGCTGAA
>CAXRHS010000019.1:0-3117 GCA_964230235.1 Myxococcota bacterium | reverse complement strand
GAACAACACCGTCAGCTTGCCGGCGGCGTCGACCTTGCCCGCCCAGGCGTCGAACGGGTGGACGCTGTCGATGTAGACCGTGCGGGTCTGGCCGCTGACCCACCACCCGCCACCCGCCGCGGGCACGGCGCGCACGTACTGCTCGTGCTTGGGCAGCGGCGCGGTGACACTGAGCAAGCTTTGACACTTCGCGCCACAGTTGCCGGCACCGCACAGCAGGTTGCTTGCGCAAGCCTTGCCGTCGGCGGTCGGTTCGGCGGTGCAGCCGGGGCCGGCGTAGCAGACGTCTGCGGTACACGGATTGCCGTCGTCGCAGGGGTTGAGTTGGTGCGACTGGCATAGCCCGGCCGTGCACTGGTCGCCAACCGTACACTCATTGTCGTCCGTGCAACCGTCGCCAAAGTTGCGAGCGCGCGCCGGAAACGACTGGCTGCACCGTCCAAAAGTGCAGTTGCCGTCGGCGGGCTTGCCGTTGAAACGCATGCCGGGGCCTTGCAGGTAGGCGTCGGTGCGCATCGCCCAGCCAAAACGCGGACCGCCTTTGACCTTGTCGGAGTGGCCGACCGCGAGATAGTGGCCTTCAGGCAACCGGGCGAACGCCGAGAACGCCATCGCGTGACCGAACCTGCCGGCCGGCCCGGCGTACGCAGGCTCAAAGCTCTGCACGGCGTCGGTGCCGGCGTAGCGGACCGCAAAGGCATCGGCACCGCCCTCCAGGTAGGTGTGGAACGAGCCGTCGCCAAAGGCCACGAATCCGGCGTTGCCCTCCGGCAGCACCTGCCGCGCGGTGCCGCCAATCATGCCGACGTGCTTGATGCCGAGCTTGTTGACCACCTTGCCGTCGGCGTCCGTGCGCACGTACCACATGCCGCCCTGCAGGATGTTCGACGTAAAGCCAACGGCGACCGCGGTCCCATTGCCCAGGCGGGTGACGTCGAACAGCAACTGGTGACCCTGGTTTTCCTGCGCGGTGCCCGCAGCCACTTGCTGCTGGAGGTTGAAGCCAGTGTTGCCGAGGGTGGCGTTGCTGCCGTCAGGTTTCCACACGCCAAGGTAGCCGTTGGCATTGGGGTTGGCGTTGTAGCCGTAGTGGCCCGCGACCAGGATTCGCCAGTTGTCGCTGGTGCCCAAGATGGTGATGCCGCGCAGACTGTCGTCGAGCACGTTGCCGATGCGCTTTTCCCACGCCAAGGTAAAGTCTGGCTTGAGCGCCACCGCCCAGCCGTCAAAGCCGCCCAACGCCTGCGACTTGCTGCGACCCACCGCCAGCCACTTGCCGTCGGGCAAGGCGTGCACGCGCAGCAACTCGTCGTCGAGGTTGCCGCCAAAGGTGTGTTCGCCCAGCACCTTGCCGTTGGCGTCCAAGCGCACCAGCCAGCCGTCTTTGAGACCCGCACCCGTCGAATCGGTTGAACCGACGGCGACAAAACCCTTGCCATTGGGCGCCACGTGATACAGGCGGTCGTCGCCGGGTTTGCCAAAGATCTGGTTGACCAACAGCTTGCCTAGCGGGTCGAGCGCCTGCACCCAGGCGTCGGCCAGGCCGTTGCTGGCTGTTTGCCAGCCGACCGCGAAGGCCTGCCCGGTCGGATCGGCGACCACGCCTTCCAGTCGCGAAGGTCCGCTCGCCAGCGCGTCGATGCGTTCAAAGGCGTTGCAAGCGCAACTATCCTGGCCGGTTGCGCCGTCGACCCGCAACGCCAGGCTATCGGGTTTGTCCATCGGCAATTCGCCGTAGGTCAAGTGCGTACGCGTGTCGCCGGCTACCCACAGGTCGCCCTCGCGCAACACCGTGCCGCCGCGAATGGTCTCCAAGCCGTAGTAATCGCTGTGGGTCTGCCAGACCTGCGACAGATCGGCCTTGAGGCGGACGAACCACGCCCGGCCGCGGTCATAGCCCGCCGACCACGACTTGTCGTTGGGGCCGGGGTTCAGGGCCTGGCTGCCGGCGGCGAGCCAACCCCGCAACGGATGCCAGCCAATGGCGCGCAGCACATCGTCGCCGGGGCCGGGCAGCGTCAGGTCATCCACCCACAAGCCCTGGCCGTCGGTCTGCAAGACCCAGCCGTCGCCCGGTTGGTTGATGGTCGGCTTGTCACGGGTGCCGGCCGCCATCCACCCACCGGTCGGGCTGCGCGCCACGGCAAACAGGATGTCGTGGCCTTGTCCACCGTGGTCGCGCTGCCACAGCCAGTCGCCTTGGGCGTTGAGCAGCACCAACCAGCCTTCGGTCGCGGCCTTTGGGTTGAGCGCATTGCCGCGCTGGCCGGCGAGCGCAAAGGTCTGGCCGTCTGCGCTGGCGGCGATGGCGTGCCATTTTTCGCTCTGCGGCGCCTGGTTGGCGGTGGTGGTGTTCAGCACCGTGGTCCAAACGACGGCGGCGTTGGCGTCAAAGCGCACGGCCAGCGCGTCACTGGTGGTCACTTTGGCGCCCTGGGTCCAACCGACTGCGATGCAGCCGCCGTCGCTGGTCGGCGTCACCGCTTCGAACTGGGCGATTGCGCCCGCGTCCGTGGCACTTGCCGGCAGGATGACCTCGGCCTGGACCTTGCCTTGTCCGTCGAGCTTGAGCAGCCACGGCCGTGTCACTTTGCTGGCATCGGCATGGACGCCGACCGCCCACGCGCTGCCAGCAGCGGCTGGCGCTGCGCCCAACAAGCGCGTCACCCCTGCCTTGCCGTAGACCTGGTCTTGCACCCACTTTCCGCCCGGCAGGAACCACTGGGCCCAACCCAATGTGGCGGTGCCGCCGTCCAGCGAAGCTGCGCCCACCGCGAGCAGCCTGCCGTCGGTCAGTTCTGCGGCGTCCTCTCCCTCTTCCTGGTTCTTGTTGTTGCCCTGTTGGCAGTGGCTGAGCAGTAGCGGATGGGGCGGCAGGGCATTTTCCGGGTAGTACGGCCACGGTTCGACCAGGTCGCAGCCCACGCGCAAGGGCCGGCCAAACGCCCGACAGCCGCCACACACTCCGCCCATGCAGCGCAGGTCGCCGTCGCAGGGGTTGGTGTTCGGCGTATGCAAGCAAGCGCCGCCGTTGGGCGCGCAGGCGTCGTCGGTGCAGGGGTTGCCGTCGCTGCAGCCGCCACTCTTGGCGCCGCCACACTTGCCGGCATTGCAGAC
>CAXRHS010000018.1:0-3132 GCA_964230235.1 Myxococcota bacterium | reverse complement strand
TGTCCTCGTCGACATCCCAGGTGCGGTTGGGCAGCGCGGTGTCGTAGATCTCGGGCACGTGATCGCCGGGCGAGCCCAGCGGCTTGAGCCCTTCGACGCCCGGAAACGCATCCGGAATCAACAATTCGACCTGGATAGACGGGTTCAGGGCCTTGAGCCGTCGGCCGATGCCCGTGATGGTGCCGCCGGTGCCGACGCCGAATACGAAATGGGTGACGCGACCCTCGGTCTGCTCCCAGACTTCCAGCGCGGTGGTGTCGTGGTGCGCGCGCCAGTTGCCGGGATTGCTGTATTGATCGCAGTAGAAGTACTTGTCGGGATTGGCGGCCACGATGCGGCGCACCGTGCGGATGGCCTCGTCGTAGCCGTCTTGCGCCGATGTGTGGGTGATTTTCGCGCCGTGGGCGCGCAGGCGCTTGAGCCGCTCTTTGCTGGCGTTGTCGGGGATGACGATCTCGACCGGGTACCCGAGCGCGCCGCCGATCAGCGCATAGGCAATGCCCGCGTTGCCTGAACTGGAGTCGATGATGGTCTTGCCGGCGGTGAGGCGACCGTCGGCGATCGCCTCGCTCAGCATGCGCAGGACCGGGCGGTCTTTGAGCGACCCACCGGGGTTGAAATACTCGACCTTGGCGTACAACTCGACGCCGGGGTGCTTGTCGCGCCAGATGTCGATCGGCACAAGCGGCGTGTTGCCGATGATGCGCAGCGCGGGCACGCGGTCGAGCAATGGCTCCACCACCGCGGGCGGGGCGATGCGGACGTCAGGGATGCGGCGGGTCGAACTCATGGAGAATCACCGGAAAAAGTGCGGCACATCAAATGCGGCCACGGATGCGCGAGACCCGCGTCGTCCGCTCGACCACGCGGCCAAACTCGTCGCGCAAGTTGGCGCGGTGCTCCGCAGCAAAGGCCTCGCTGTAGGCGTCGTATTCGACCTTGCCGCCGAAAACGTATTGCTCACACAGGGCTCCGTCTTCGTGCTGAACCAAGGCGGCCGACCTGCAGCCCGTACACGCGCGCACGGCGGGCAGCATCGACTCCAAAAGCCATTGGGCCAGGCGCTCGCGCTGGGCCGCGTCGGGATGGCGGTTCTCGATTTCATACACCAAAGGGCCCTGCTTGGCCTCGACCAGCAAGCGCACCAGTTCGTCGAGGCTGCCGACCGCCAGGTCGACGTTGCAGCGGTCGTCCGCGCCCGGCCGCCGCACCAGACAGGTCTTGATGCCCTTGGCGCGCGCCGGTACCAGGTCGGATCGCGGCGCGTGCGAGACGTGCATCCAGTTGTCGCGGGTGACCGCGGCGCGCATCACGCCCATGCGCACGATGGCGTCCCAAGCGCGGTCGTTGGGCTTGTAGGCGCGGATTTCCTGACTGGTAATCGACACATCGGGCACGACGCGCAGCGCGGTGACGACATCGACCTGATGCTGCGCATCGCAGTTGCCGACCAGGCCGACCTTGACCACTTCGCGCAGGCCGTGCAGCGCCCGCGCGCTATCCGAGAACGGGGCACTGCGCCCAAAGTCGTCTGCAAAGACACCTACCAGCGCCGGCCGAAGGTGCGGTTTGACCTTGTTGATCGCGGTCTTGAGCACTTCGGAGTAGCGAACCCACGACTCCTTGTCGGTCTGCTCGCGCACGCTCTCTTCAAAGTCTTGCAGTTCTTGGCGGGTGCGGATCTCGACCTTGTCCAGCGCGGCCTGCAGGTCGAGCAAGGTGCCGAAAACGTCGAAGGTCACCAACTGAATATCGGCGAGCCAGGCGGGCGGATTGCTCATACGGCACCAAGGCGGCCCCGGGCAGCGACCGCGGCGGCAGAGGATGCCGCAGATCGCGCCCGAGGTCCAACCCTGCGCACTAGGCCAAAGGGCCTTGGCTTGCGAAAGCGCGGGCGATTACAGCTTGCGCGCGTTCTTGGCCAGGTAGGTGGAGACGCCTTCGCGGTTACCCTTCATGGCCGCGTCGCCCTGTTCCCAACCGGCCGGGCACACTTCGCCGTGCTCTTCGGTGTACTTGAGCGCGTCGACCATGCGCAGCATCTCGTCGATGTTGCGGCCGAGCGGCAGGTTGTTGACGACCTGGTGCTGCACCACGCCGTCCTTGTCGATGAGGAAGCTGGCGCGCAGGCATTTCTCGCCGTCAAACAACACGTCGTAGTCGCGACCGATGCTCTTGGACAGGTCGGCCAGCAACGGAAAGCGAACCGGGCCGATGCCGCCCTCTTTGACCTTGGTCTGGCGCCAAGCCCAGTGGCTGAACTTGCTGTCGACCGAGCAGCCGAGCACTTGGACGCCGCGGGCTTCGAACTCGGGGACGCGGTGGTCGAACGCGATGATCTCGGTCGGGCACACGAACGTGAAGTCCAGCGGGTAGAAAAACAGCACCACATACTTGCCGCGGAACTGCGACAGGGTCAGACGGGCAAAGCTGCCGTCGGGCATTGCGGCTTCGACGTTGAAATCGGGGGCAGGCTTGGTAACGAGAACGCTCATGGAACTCCTGGCCGGAACATGCCGGCTGGCTGATCGGGCGATTTTCGCCGGATTCACGCGCTTCGCCGCAAAATCGGGCGGCGACTGACCGAAAACCCCGCCCAGACCCGATGTCTCGGCGTGGGTGAAGGCGATCTAGGCTTGTTTTTGTCCGAATGCAAGGTCTTTTTCGGCAGAACTTGCGTCGGATGGTGTTTTTGTTGCCCGGGAGCGCCATTTTTTGGACGAATCGCCTCCGAGATTGCCAAGAACTGGCCATCCGATCGCCCATTGAGCGCGATTTTTGCGAAAGAGAAGTAGCGGACTGATTTGGTCCGAGTTGTGATCGCGGCGTGGGCACTCGGGCTGCGCGGCCAGAAAGTCCGAGCGCCGAGAAGCGCTTTATCGTCAACTATGTACAGAGCGAGACCGCCAGAGGCTTTGCCATCTTGATCACGAACCCATTGAACAGATTGATCGATCGCGCGATCGAAGTCATTGAAAGCGATCGACTTTTTTGGTCTGGCACGCCGCCGCGGCGAACCGACAAGAACCGCGGTTTGGCAAAAAATTCGACAGACGATCGCACAGTCCGACACTGCGCCCGCCCACGCCGGGCGAGGTGTCCATGCAAGTTGTCACGTTTGAGTCGTTTCGC
>CAXRHS010000017.1:0-5811 GCA_964230235.1 Myxococcota bacterium | reverse complement strand
CTCCGCGCAGCCTTTCGCGCACGACACCGCTTTGGCAATCAGCCCGTTGCTGCACTGGACCAGATCGCCGCCGCTGCACCAGGTGCCGTCCCACTTGCCGCTGCACGCCGGGTCGCCACCCGCCTTCTTGCAGGTGTCGGGGACGCCGGCCGGCATCGGCTGGCAGCCGTCCGGACAGTTGAACGCGTTGGCGACCTTGCCGCCTTTGCAGGACGCCAACTGACTGCCCACGCACCAGGCGCCGTCGGCTTTGCCCGCGCACGCCTTCTGCGGGTCGAAAGGCGGTTGCTTGCACTGCGAAAGGTCGCCGTCGCACCCCAAGTCGCATGCCTGGCTGCCGACCGCCTGGCCGCCTTTACATACGCGCAGGGTGTCGCCATCGCAGAACGCGCCGTCGGCCTTGCCGGTACAGGGGCCGCTGGCCTGCGGCTCGGGCTTGCATTGATCCGGCACACCGGGAGGCATCACCTGGCAACCGTTGCTGCACGTGGCCGACGCCGTGGCCTTGCCGCCGGCGCAGGTCAACAGCTTGTCGCTGTCACACCACTGGCCGTCGCTTTTGCCGGCGCAAGGACCGGTCGACGAGGGCGCGGGCTTGCACAAATCGGGCTGACCGGGCGGCATGGCCTGGCAGCCGTAGGTGCAGGTCTTGCTGTTGGCGACCTTGCCGGCCGCGCACGTCATCAGGCCGTCGCCGCTGCACCACGCGCCATCGGGTTGGCCTGTGCACGGCGTGGTTGCCGACGCCTTGCAGACGTCGGGGGCGCCCGGAGGCTTGACCTCGCAGCCATTTGCGCACAACTGGCTGCTGGCAACCGCGCCGGCCTTGCACTGCAGCAGGTCGTTGCCGTTGCACCACGCGCCGTCGCACTTGCCCGCGCACGGACCGCTCGGCGTTGCGGCCGCTTTGCAGGCGTCCGGCGTTCCCGGCGGCTTGACGTCGCAGCCGTTGGGGCACGGCGCGCTGGATGCAACCGAACCGCCTTTGCATTGCAGCAGGTTGCTGCCGTCGCACCAGGCGCCGTCTTGCTTGCCGGAACAAGGGCCACTTGGCGCCGGCGCGGGCTTGCACACGTCGGCTACGCCGCTTGGCATGGCCTGGCAGCCATACGGGCAGCCCTTGGTTGCCGCGACGGTGCCGCCTTTGCATTGCAGCAAGTTGTTGCCGTCGCACCACGCGCCGTCTTGCTTGCCAGCGCACGGCCCTGACGCGGATTTGCATTGATCGGGCACCCCGGGTGGCATGGCCTGGCAGCCGGCGGGGCACGCTTTGCTGGCGGTCTGTGCGCCGTTGCTGCAGGTGACGAGGCTGTTGCCGTCGCACCACAGGCCGTTCTGTTTGCCGGTGCAGAAGGCCGCAAAAGCCGGGGTTGCCCACAACGCCGCGACCAGGGTGGCAAGCGATCCGGCGAGAACCGCAGGGCCGGGTTGGCGCGAGGGGGTCAATGCTGGACCGCGCACGTTCATGCCGGCAGTGTGCGCGGGTTGGCAGGTGCGCGCAAGGCGAAAGGCAAACCGCGTTGCGCTAGCCCGGGAACGCCCGCGTGCGCCAGAAGACTGCGTTTTCGTATTACGGAAATTCGGAAATGCAGATTTGACACCATTCCACGTCCTGGGCATGCTGAATCGGCGACGTGCTCGTCGCACACGGACGGCACCATGCAACTGACAGCCTTGGCGACCTTGCCCTTGTCGCCGCGCGGTCAACTGACCCTGCCGGTGGAGATGCGCCGCGCGCTCGGGCTCAGGCCGGGGGATCTTGTTCGCTGCGAAATCAAAGACGGCGGGCTTGTCATCACCGCCGCGCTGGTCCTGCCCATCGAAGCCTACGACGCAGCGCGAGAGGCGGAGTTTGCGCAGTCTGCGGCCATGACGACGGACGAACTGGCTGCCGCCCGCATGGCCTGGGGCATGCCGTGAGCGCAAGAGGCGCCCCGCTTGCGCCATCCAGGGTCTTTCTGGACGCCAACATCTTGTTTTCCGCAGCCCTTGCCGCCGCGCGCGGCGACAATCAAGGCCCGTTTGGCCTGCTGTGGGCATTGGCGATAGCGGGAAAACTGCGCCTGGCGTCGAGCAATTGGTGCGTCGGCGAGGCCGAGTTCAACTTGCGGCGCAAGAAGCCGGCGGAGGCCGCAAGGCTGACCGAATTGGTCGCCTCGCTGGAATTGGTTCCCGACCCGCGCGAGCCGGGCGAACCCGCTGCGTCGCTGTTGCCGGCCAAAGATGCGCCCGTCCTGGCCGCGGCGCTGGTCGGCGGCTGCCAGTTCCTGATTACAGGCGACGAGCGCCACTTTGGCGCCCTGATGGCGCGCGACGATTTGCCGCTGCGGGTCCGCAGCTTGCGCCGGTTTCTGGTCGAAGGGCCATAGGGCGCGGCGATTCGCGTGCCCCGGCCATTGCCAGCGCCAAACCGGTTTGGCGACATACTGCTGCTAGATCAAGGATCTGAACAATGGGGGGTACAGTTCACCAGCCATTGAGCTTGGCGACGCCGCCGTACCCTTGACCGAGCGGCGTCAGGGTAAAGGTCTTGGCTTTGGCCTTGTTGTCCACGTCGTACAGGCCCATGCGAATCGCGTACAGGCCGTGGTTCCATTCGTAGTTGTCCATCAGCGACCAATAGAAGTAACCCTGAACCTGCGCGCCGGCTGCGATGGCCTTGTGCAGCGCGGCGAGGTGCGGCTTGAGAAAGCCACCGAACGCCGTGTTCTTGTCGTCGGCGGTGCCGTTCTCGGTGATGATGATGGGCAGCTTGTAGCTGGCGGCCAGCATCGACACCTCATACAGGCCATCCGGGTAGTTGCTGAACAGGTTGTTGTCCGGCAGAAAGTCGAAAAGCTTGTACTGCGGAAACAGCAGCACCGGCTGCGGTTTGACCTTGAGTTGGGTGTAGTAGTTGACACCGATGTAATCCATGCGGGCTTTCATGTCGTCGCGCTTCTCGGTGGGGGTGATGTCACCGTTGAGGTCTACGTCGACTTCGCCTTTGATAATCGCGTTGAGAAACACCTTGTTGTACACGTAATCGGCGTGCGGGACGACCTCGACGCTCTTTGGGTCTTTCGGATCTGCGGCCGTCACCGCAGCCAGATTGGCGACGATGCCGACGCGCGCCGGCTTGCCGTCCTTGTCCGCGTCGACCTTGTCGTTGGCGTGCACGGCGTCATACATGCGGGCGTGGCCTTCCATCATGCCAAAGAGCACGGTCATGGCGGCGTCGACTTGCAGCGCCACGCCGGGCGGGTTGGTCCGCTCCTTGGACGGCAGCAAATAGCCCGGCACGACGACGGCAAATGGCTCGTTCAGGGTCGCCCAGAGATCGACCTCCGCTCCGAACTCCTTGGCGCACCAGCCCGAATACAGCGCAATGGCGCGCAACATGCGCGGACGGTCGACCCACCCTTTGTTCTTGCAGGCCTCCAAGTCCGCGTGACAGCCCTTGCCGTCGTGGATCCACAGCGGCAGCGTGTAGTGGTTGAGCGTGACCAGCAGCTGAATGCCGCGCTTGTTGGCACCCTGAAAGATCTCGTGGTACTTGGCGACCGCCTTTTTGTCGGCGTACTGGTCCAATTCGGCGACGGTGTTGGCTTTTTCGGCTGCGCCATCGGGGAACACCCGGCTCCACTCGATGGAAGTGCGCAAGGCGTTGAGCGCCATGTCCTTTTGCATGGCGTCCATGTAGTTGGGCCACAACTCCCAAAAACCGGGGCCCTGCGATGGCGGGTCGCCTTTTTGGTAGGTGATCGGGTCCTTGATGAGTTCGGGGTCGGTCACCCACTGCCACCAGTCGCTTTTGGTGTCGTCGCATTCGGCGGCCGGCAGTGTGGGACAGCCCATGTCGACCTGGAAGCCTGCGATGGCGGCCCCCCACATGAATCCCTTTGGAAACAAAGTGGTCGGCGCGGAGACCGTCTCGCCGCCGCTGTCGGCTTTGCCGTCGACCGCGACCGCATCGGCCACAGCGCCAACTGGCGCCTTGTCTTCGCCGCACGCCGCCTGCGCAAAAGTCAGCGCCGCAACCAACCACATCGCACGTTTCATGAATCCTCGCACCGGGTCGCCGCTGTCAACCGCGTGCCCGCTCCATTCGCTTTGCCGCCGCCAACGGCGCGCGCGCCACATCGAGCACCGCAAGCGCAAACGCCGCCGCCGCCGCCTCGCACGCGTACAGCGAACCGGTCAGGTACACCCCGGCGAAGTTGGTCTCGGTCGGCGGCCCAAAAAACTGCTTGAGTTCGACATCGGCGGCTTTGAGCGCGGCGTCGATGGCGACCATCGCTTCAACCGGCGGTGCGATCAGGTAGGCCAGGGGTTCACCCGGCGCAATCCCGGCCAACCGCGACAAGTAATGGCCGGTTTCGCTGATGACGTGCGGAAAGAACGCGGGCTTGACGCTGCCTTCCGCCGGTGCATAGAAACAGGCCTTGCGATCCAAGTAGTCGCGCAGCGCGGCCAGGCCCTCGGCAACCTCGTCCGGATCCGGACCCGCCAGCACCCCCAGGATTTCGCCCGACAGCGGCCCACTTGCGTGCGCCGAGCCGGCGTAGAAACTCTTGGCGTACACCACATCGACGCGCGCAAACTTGGTCGCGTGGTCCAACGCGGCGTAGGTCGAGTCGTCCTGGTCGGCGGTCACAAAGCCGAGCGAAACGTGGTCGGCGGTGCAGCCAAGCCGCGCGCGCAAGTTCGGATCCGCGTTGGGCAGCAGCTGACACGCCACCAGCCGCGCCGGTTGGGGTTGCAGGCCGCTCGGCAGCCAGGCAGGCACGTCGATCACCGGATGCTCCTCCGCCTCACCAGGTCCGCTGCGGCGTGGCGACGGCAAGGCCACCCTGGCCGATCGCTTGCGCTTTCTTGAGGATGTCGGCGGCCTGGCGCGCGGCTTCCTCGACGCCCAGACCGGCAGGCCGGACGTTGCTGATGCAGTTCTTTTCGGCGTTGTCCTGGCCGACCTTGGGATTCCACGCCAGGTACAGGCTGAGCGAATCGCCGGTGCCAAGCCCGGGCCGTTCGCCCAACGCGATGATGGTGGCCTTGGCACCCATCTCCACGCCGATCTGGTCCGCAACCGCAATCCGCGCCCGGTGCACCCACAGCGGCTTGCCGTGGCTGAACCCTGCGCCGGTCAGTGCGCGCTGCAACGCCGCGAGCAGGCCCGGGTTCTTCTGCGCCGCCCACGCCGACAGCCCATCGGCCACGATGATCTGCACATCTGCGCCGCGGCTGCCCTGGTTGCGCAGAACTTGCAGCGACGCGTCGTCCAACTGGCGGCCGAGGTTGGGCTGCAACAAGAAGGTCTGCAGATCCGCGGCCTGGGTGCGCAACTCGATTGCGCCAAGTGCGCGCACGAACTCGGCGGGCGGCTCGGCAGCCACGGCTTCGCGCGCAAGCCCGTGATCCGTGCGCAGATCCAGGTAGGTTCGCGTGGGATACCGCAATCCCGCACGCCCGATGCCGATGCGCGACGGGGTAGCCTTGGTCAGCTGGCGCAGGCCGTCGGCGTCTGCCAGCCGGTCCAAACCCGGAATCGGTCGAAACGGCGGCTGTGGGGCCCGGCTGAACACATCGTGCAACACGGTCGCAACTTCGCGCTCTACCCGACCCGGTCGGATTGGCGGGTCGTCCGGCGTTGCCGAAGCGGGCTGGCGCGCGGCCTCGGCGAGCACCTGGCGCACGATTTCAGCGATGAGCGGTTCGAGCTGGGGGGCGTCATTCGCCATGGTCGCGGCAGTTTGCGCGCATGGGATACGGCGCGCAAGACTGTCAGCCGTTCTGCCACGATTTCATGGATCTGAACGAAGGGGGGGATCG
>CAXRHS010000016.1:0-2516 GCA_964230235.1 Myxococcota bacterium | reverse complement strand
TGGACCAGCACCCGGCTGCCGCACAGGCAGATCTGACCTTGATTCGAGAATCCGGCGCGCACCGCCTCGGCCACGGCGCGCGGCAGGTCGGCGTCGTCGAACACCACGAACGCGTTCTTGCCGCCCAGTTCGAGCGACACCTTCTTGAACTGGCCGGCGGTGTGGGCCTGGATGTCGGCACCAACCCGCGTGGAACCAGTGAACGACACGGCTGAAATGCCGGCATGGCCAACCAGCGCCGCGCCCGCCTCCGGCCCAATGCCTTGCACGAGATTGAACACACCCGGCGGCAAACCGGCGACCTGGCTCAGTTCGGCCAACCGGTGTGCCGTCAGCGGCGTCACCTCGCTGGGCTTGGCGACGACGGTGCAACCGGCCGCCAGGGCGGGCGCAACTTTCCACGTCAACAAGTACAGCGGCAGATTCCAAGGCGAGATGCAGGCCGCGACGCCAGCCGCCGGACGCAGGGTGTAGTTGATGGCCGCGGGCATCGCGTGCGCTTCGCTGGCAAACTGCGAAGCCGCTTCCGCAAAAAAACGCAAGTTGGCTTCGGCGCGCGCAATGTCGACGGCGCGGGCGACATGCAGCGGTTTGCCAGTGTCCAGACTTTCCCACTGCGCTAGCGTCTCGCGTTCGGCGGCCACCGCGTCGGCAAGCTTGTGCAGCGCGGCCGCGCGTTCTGCGCCACTGCGGCCCGCCCAACCCGGCAGCGCTCGCGCCGCAGCCTGCACCGCGGCATCGACCACCACGGCGTCGGCACAGGCGTGTTCGGCGTACTGGCGGCCAGTTGCCGGCTCGACGACCGGCGCCCAGCGCCCAGACTCGGCGGCCGCGCCGTCGATCCAGTGGCCAAGGCGAGCGGGCGGCGCAAATGGTTCAGCCACGGTTGCCTCCGCCGGTCGAGCGATTGCCGGTCAACGGCAGTGTCTCCAGGCCCGGCTGGCGCGGCACCAGCAAGGCGCGCACCGGCGAAGCGTCGCCCCCAACCACCGGCAACGGCTGAGCGAGCAGGGTGTACAGGCCATCTGGCACGCCGCGCAGGTCAAGCCCTTCCAGGATGGCGAGATCGTTGCGTGCGACCGCGGCGTGCGCCAGTAATTCCTTGGCCGGGCCGGGGTCTACGCTCGGGGTATCCAGGCCGACCAGCACCACGCCAACCGCCGCCAGGTGGTCCACCAGTTCAACGGAAAGCGAACAGAAATCGTCGCGCCATTGGTTCGGGTCCGCAAACGAATCGGTCCGCAGCAGCACGCGCGGCGCCTGCACCGGGCGCGCAAGGTCCGTCGGGACAATGCGCTCTCCCTGGCGAGTGCGCACGCTCACCACCTGCGCATCGCCGATGTAGCGTTGGACCGGTCGTTCGCCAATGCCTTGCCCGCCGGCGACGTAGTGGCAAGGCCCGTCGGCATGGGCGCCAACGTGCGGCGTCGTTGTCCAGGTGGTCAGCCGCAGGTGTTCGCCTTGCTCAAACGCCATGACCACGGCTGCCGAAAAGGCGGTATCGCCCGGAAACACCGCAGTGGCCGGCGCAATCGCCGGCGACAGGTCATGCCAGCCGCTCGGCAGGGGGTGGGGCGCTGCGCGCTCGTTCACCCTGGCCTCGCTGCAGAGTCAGCAAGCGCCGGTCGGCCTGCGAGTCGTTCACCAGCATTGCAAGTAGGCGCGGGGCCGCGAACCGCAGACGTCCGCGGGCGCGGCCCGCCTGGCAAGCCATCGGCGCACCAGGCAACCAGAATCGGTCGTGGGCGAGGCGCTATCGACCGGTGCGGCAGCGCGCAGTTCACCTGCGCGACAGGATCGCTTTTGGTAGCCTTCTTGTGGCGAAACAAGTGCAGGGGCTACCTCTGCCGCGCGTACTGGCCGCGCGCGTAGGTGCGCCAGTCCTGGCCCGCCCGCCGCAAGTCGATGCTGAACTCGTAGAAGTCGCGGTCCTGAAAATCATAGACGTACCGGTGTTCAGCGACATCGGTGCGATTGGTGAACACCAGTTGCTGGCCCGCCCATACGCCGCTGACCGGAACCAGGGTCGGCGCTGGCTGAACCGAATCGAACCAGTACATGCGATACACTTTCGCCAGAACGTCCCACGCGTACACACCGTGGCCGCGAAACGTAATCGCACCGTCGCGTTCTTCGGCGTAGTCGCTGACGACCGACAAACCGCCAAGGGCTACGCGCGCTTGAGTTCGCCCAATCGCGACGCCACCTTGCGGATCCCACGGTGAGGGGTACGAGTGTAGCTCGCCCAGCCAGGTGCCAACCATGGCCTCGTTCAGGCGTTGTTGTTCAGCGGCGATCGACATGGCGGGCGCTCACGTGCGCAGCGGGGTCGGAGTGGCTTGCGGTTCGTTTCGGTGCGCCTGCGGGAGCGGGGCTACGGTGCATCCTGGCGTCTGGCGGCAACTTCGGCCGCCGAGCGCCGGATAATCTTGCCTGGCCCGGTGCTGGTGGGCCGGGTGGCTTCTTCGCGGCGCATGAAGGTCTCGGTCGAACCGTCACGCATGATCATGAACATC
>CAXRHS010000015.1:0-5064 GCA_964230235.1 Myxococcota bacterium | reverse complement strand
GTACGGGCCCTACGGCTGCACAACCTGCTTGACTGCGCCTGCCGCAACCGTGCCCACCGCAGTCTTGCTGCCGTCGGGCCAGGTCACTTCGACATCGGTCAGCTTGTCGGCCGACCCCAGGCCAAAGTGCGCACGCCGGGTCGGCAAGCCGTGAAAGCTTGCTGCGCCCCCGAGCCAGCGGGTCCGCAGTTTGCCGTTGACCTTGGCGCGGACGACAGCCCCGACGGCGTCGGGGTTCTTGGCTTTGCCCTTGACGACCACGACGGCGAAACCGCCCTGCTTCTCAAAGTCATTGCGCAGGATCCGCACCCGCGAGGTTGGCTGCATGCTCGGACCCGGCCGCGTCTGCACCAGATCCAAGTCACCGTCAGCGTCGAGGTCAATCGCCTTCTGATCGATGATGACGACATGGGTGTACTTGCCGGCCGGCAACTTCTGCGCCACCAGACCGCCGCCGGGACCATGGGTGAACACGACGTCCAAGCTCGTGACGTCCTTGAACGGGTTGGACATCACCCCCTGCTTGCTGGCTTCGCACAGGTTGATGAAGTCGGCCGCCATTTCGGCGGTAAAGTTCGCCGAAATACCGAGGTAGAGGTCGTCCAGACCATCGTGGTCCAAATCAGCGACAATTGGCGTCCAAGCGCTCGCGCCCCAAGTTGGCCACCATACGCCGAGTTCTCCGCCGCGGTCCTCAACAGTGAGCGGGGAGCCGGGCTTTTTCGCCACCATTTCGTACACCGGTGTCGGGCCCGACTCGGCAAGCACGAACTCCACCGCGCCGTCGCCGTCGAGGTCGCCTACTGTCCAGCCCATCGCGCCCGCGTAGGTGTGGAAGCCAACGTCTTCCTTCTTTTCCCAACTCTTGAAAGTCCCGCCGATGTTGTGCAAGAGGCGATGGGTGCCAAAGTCGTCGCCCACCAGCAGGTCCATCTTGCCATCTGCGTCGACATCGTAGGGCAACACCACCGTTTGCGTGCCACCGGGCGGCACATTCCACTCTTGCGTCGCGTCGACAAGCGGCAGGCTGGCTCCTTGGATGAGCACCCGATCCTGCAACTGCGGGGTCAGTTTCAACGGCGGGTCGATGGTGCACAGCAGGTCCGTCGCCGTCCACTGGCACTTCAAGGTCTCGCAAGGCGGCGGCGAAAAGCCTGCTCCGATAAAGACATCGAGGTCCAGGTCGCCGTCCAGGTCGACTGGCAGGATGGAGAACGTGTTCGAATCGTTGACGAACGGCATCCACGACACCGTCGCATCCTTGAAGCCACCCTTGCCGTCGCCCGTGTAGAAGCCAGCCCCGGAATAGCCGCCCATCAGCAGGTCCGGCTTGCCGTCGGCCGTCATGTCCACCGCCGAACAGCCGAAGTTGGGAACGAACACGGTCGTGTCCACATCGGTAAAGACATGTTGTGCGGCGCCGTCGGACAGCAACACGGTGTGGATGCGCGCCTTGGTTCCGCTCAGTTCGATGACAGCAAAGTCCTCGCGGCCGTTTCCATCAAAGTCCGCGACGGCGACGCAGGGCCCGTGGACTTTGTCCGCGTCCACCCCAAAGTTCTGGGTGACGTCGACGATTGGCGCCTCAGGCAGCAAGACCGGCATCACCGGCTTGCCGATGGCCGCCGCGTCAACGGGTTGTCCGGTCTGCTCATCCGTTGTGGCATCCGGCGCTGGTCCGTCGACGACGGGCGTGACATCGGTGGCGGTCGGCAGTTCAGCTGCATCTGCGCAACCGAGTTCGCAGGGCGGCGTTGCGTCGGAAATGCCGGCCAGGTCCTTGGCAAGGTCGGTTGCGTCGGTCAGGGCGGTTTGGTCGAAATCGGGGCCCGCGTCGAGCGCGTCCGCTGCCTGAGCCACTTCGCTGTCGCAACACACGTCTGCGTCTTCGGCAGCAACGGCGTCAGGTACGGTTGCGTCCCATTGCGCGTCCGTCTCCAGCGCAGTTGCCTGATCGTCGCCCACGGCGTCCGATTGGCTGACGGACTCGGCATTCGCGTCGCTGGGCTCGCCTGACTCGTCGGAGCCGGCACCAGGGTCGAGACTGGTGTCGGCAGTAGCGATCTTGGCGTCCGCGTCGGCTGTCGCGGCGGCCGGCCCGGCTGCATCGTTGGAACAAGCACCCGCAAGGCAAAGCACGACCAGGGCTGACGCCCATCGCCTCACCGCCAGCAGGTTGTCACAGCCGCTTAGGGCCCGTAAAAAATCTACTCGATTTTCTACGTTGGCCCATTGCTTGCTTGGTGGGTCGCAAGCTCGCGACTTTGCAAGTCGACTCGCCGCTCCGCTCCGCGCACGTATCGATTGACTTGTTCTTTTACAGGCCCTTATGCTCAACTTGCTCCCGCGCTCCGGCGGCCTGGCCGCTGACCCAGGCTATCGTGCGCCCATGGGCCTGGCAAGGCCAAGGACAGTGCGGGTGCATCCGCGAACTGACAGCGCCTTTGTGAACATGGCATTACGGGGCTTTCCATCTGCGAGTCGGACGCAATAGCTCGAAAATAGGTTGTTGTCGAGGGCTGGCCCTGACGCTGTGCCTGTGCCTGCGCCTGACCGCGGCACGCGGCTGACCCTGGGAACCGCGAACAATGGCCGTGAACGTTGTACGCAGCGACCTATGACGCCCGCAAAGCTGGCCGCAGACCCTGTTGACCGCGCAAGCTCAGGCGTTGCCTTGGTCTGCTGGTCAGCCGCTGCCAGGGTCAAGCCTGCGCAGGGCTACCTGTAAGGCGGCGCTCAGGGTCAGGCCCAGCGACAGGGTCGGATCCGGTTGGCGGATGCGCCCGACAATGCCCTACCCGCCGTGGCCTGGTTTTGCCAAGTGGCGCGTCTTCGACGGTGTCAGATGAACGGGCGCGAACGGCATTTCGCCGCGATGCCGACACTTGACGGCGCGGTTTTTCCTTCCGATCCTTGGTGCACGCCGCCACGAACCTGGGCGGCAAGGTGAGCCGTGTCGACCCGAAGCTTTCGCGCCACCATGGACGCCGATGGCCTGCGCCCCAAGATCGTCTGGGACGGCACCGAGTTGTTTCGCGAGGGCGACCAGGCGGACGGCATGTACCTCGTGCACAGCGGCAAGGTTTCTCTTTCTCAAGAGCGCGACGGCGAACGCATCACCCTGGCCGAAGTGGGTGAGAGCAATATCTTTGGCGAATTGGCGCTCATCGACGGCAGCGCGCGCACGGCCACGGCGACGGCGGTCGGCGACGCGGTGGTGGTGTTCGTGCCGCGGGAGACGTTCAAGCTCAAGCTGGCGCTGACGGAGCCTTTCATCAAAGATTTCATTGAGCTCCTTGTGCGCAACGTCCGCAATGTCAATGCAGCGGCTGAAGCCGCGCGCGCCGCGGCCCGCGACCAGAATCCGCTGACGCGGCTGCCGGGCAACCGCGCCGTAGAGGCTGAGATTGCGCGCGCGTTGGCCGATTCGGCCAGCTCGTACTCACTTTTCTACTTCGACTTTGACTACTTCAAGCCATTCAACGATGGCCTGGGGTTTGCGATTGGCGACGAGGCCATCGCGCTTTTTGCCGACCAACTGCGCGCAGTAGGACGACTACAGAAGTGCTTTGTCGGCCACATCGGCGGCGACGACTTTTTCGCCTGCTTGCGCAGCGACAGCGACGAGGCGGCGACGGTCATTGATCGCGTGCTGGCCCAATTCCGCGACGGCGTGCGCCGCTTCTATGACCCGCATACCCTGGCGCGCGGCAGCTACCTGAGCAAGGACCGCGATGGCACCAGCCGGGCGTTCCCGCTTTTGCGGGCCAGTGCCGTGCAGGTCGACTTGCCGCCTGGCCGGGGCGCAGTCACCGCTGACCAGATTGGCGCGGTCATTGCGGCGAGCAAGAAGCCAAGCAAAGCGTCCGCCACGGGCTTGTACCGGGCGCCGCTCGTGCACGGCGGGTAGAAGGTCGACTGGGCGCTGCGCGGCCTGGTGGCGGCGCGGAATCGACTTTGGCGACGCCACTGTGACACCCAAGCCGCCAGGTGCTACAACGCGCCCGTGCGCCTGCCGGCGCCGCGCATAGCCGTGACCGACCTCGACCCCAGCGCCCTGCCCCATCTGCGCACCGGTATCCCCGGCCCTGCAAGCCAGGCGTGGCTGGCCCGCTTGCGCGCGGTCGAGTCGGCCAACGTGACCGCGATAGGTGAGGCGTTTCCGGTGGTGTGGTCGGCCGCACGCGGCGGTGCGGTGCGAGACGCCGACGGCAATGTGTATGTCGATGCGACCAGCGCTTTTGGCGTGTCGCTGATCGGGCACGGCCACCCGGACGTCGTTTCGGCAGCCCAGCGACAGGCAGCCACCCTGTTGCACGCGATGGGCGACGTGCACCCGGCCCAGGCAAAGGTCGAGTTGTTGGAGGCGCTGCAGCGAGCGATTCCGCAAGGGCTTGGCGGCGCCGTGTTGTGCACCGGCGGCTCTGAAGCAGTCGAAGTCGCCTTGAAGACCGCGCTGCTGGCGACAGGAAAGCCTGGCGTGATTGCTTTTGAGGGTGGGTACCACGGCTTGGGGCATGGGGCGCTCGATGCCACCAGTCGGCGCGATTTTCGCGACCCGTTCTGGCCGCAGCTGGCGCGCAACGTCTCGTGGGTGCCCTTTGCACGCGCGGATCGGCCACCGGTGGCGGTGACGCCAGATCAGGTCGCGGACCACGTGCTCGGCCGCATCGACGACCTGTTGACCAATCCAAACGGCGGCGGCGTTCCGATTGGCGCAGTGCTGCTCGAGCCCGTGCAGGGCCGGGCCGGCGCGGTGGTGCCGCCCGCCGGCTTCGTGAGCCGGCTGGGCCAGTTGTGCAGCGACCGCGGCGTCCTGTTGGTTGCCGACGAGATTTTTACCGGCCTGGGCCGCACGGGTGCGAGTTGGGCGTGCGAACACGAAGCCGTGGTACCGGACCTGCTGTGCATCGGCAAGGCGCTGGGCGGCGGCGTCCCGATCGCGGCCTGTGTCGGCCGGCCCGAAGTGATGCGCGCGTGGGGACCGTCGAAGGGCGAGGCCCTGCACACCTCGACCTTCCTGGGCCATCCGTTGGCGTGCGCTGCGGCGACGGCAACCCTGGG
>CAXRHS010000014.1:0-8064 GCA_964230235.1 Myxococcota bacterium | reverse complement strand
AAAAGGCCTGGATGCAGATGCCGCGGCCTCGCCCCAAGCGCAAGGAAGGCAAGGGCCAGCGTCGGCCCGAGGCCTATGCCGACACGGAAGCCCAGGTCGCGCGGTACCGCGAGGCCTACAAGGCGGTCCGCGAAGCGCACGTGAAGGCGCGACTAGAGTTGCAGGAGCAAGCCGAGCGGGCCCTGCGCGGCCAGCGGGCCAAGGCGGTGATGTTCCCGCTGTACACTTTTGCGGCGGTTGCGCGCACGGGCTGGCTGGCGCGCGAGTTGGGCAAGACGGCGTCGCTGGGCGACCTAGCCTAGCGCAGGGCGGCACGGGCGCAGGTGCGCCGGGGAGAAGCAAATGTAGTCAAAGACTTGAACAATGGGGGGTCACGCTGGTCGACGTCATGGCGAGGCCACCGCAACAACGAGCCACATGTACGACCAGCGCGCTTGTCAGCAAGCGAGTTGGGCGGCACCCTATTGCCAGCCCGGAAGTATCGGGTGGGCAGTTGCCATGCTGGAGCGATGGCGCAAACTGGTCGGCTACTATTTGGACTGCATTCGCGACGATGCGGGTGTGTCTGCGCGCGCGCTGATTGCCGACCTTGGTTCCCATTGGCTGCCGTTGTGCGAAAACGCAACGGGGCCGCTATCCAGCGACTGGGAGACGTCTGGCCTTGGGCGCCTGACGCTGCAGCAACACGGTGACGTGGCCCGGATGGTGTCAGCGCTGCGCCAAGGGCGGGCAAGCACGGATCTGTACTACGGCTACCCGTGTTGGATTGACCCAGGGCGGCAAGAGGACGATGGGGCGACCCGCACCATCGAACCGCTGTTCTTGCTCGACGTCGTGCAACGGCCAGACGGCGGAGAATGGCACCTGGAGTTGGCGGACGGGTGGGTTCGCTGGAATAGCGACGTCATGCAGCGCCTCGCCCCGACTGCGGAGGAGCGCCGCCAGCTGCTGGAGGACCTGGGGCTGCTGGAGGTGGACGGCGAACCGGTGCCGGTCGCCGAACTCGTGACGCGGCTGCGGCCGCTGCTTGATGCACAGACTGTCGTCGAGCCGCTGGATCCGCACCGACTTGTCCAGTCACCGCCAATTGTGAGCTTGCGCGGTGGCGGTTGGCACAACCGCGCGGTTCTGGTGATCGGCGATCGACCGAGTTTCACGCAAGGCCTGTATGCCGAACTCGAACGCTTGCGCGACGCAATGACCCCAGAACTGCTGGCGCAAAGTGCGCTCGGGCCGCTGCTTGGCGCCGAGTTGTCCGCAGCAGGTGCACCTGACGCCGCGGTCGTCGAGGTTGTGCCGCTCGACGCCGACCAGCGCGCAGCCGTGTCCGCTGCCATACATAACAAGTTGACTGTCGTAACCGGTCCGCCCGGCACGGGAAAGTCGCAAGTTGTGGTGGCGGTACTCGCCAATGCGTGGTTGCGCGGACAAACCGTGCTTTTCGCCAGTCGCAACCACAAGGCCGTCGACGTCGTCGAAGAGCGCGCACGGGCGCTAGTCGGGCAACCGCTGGCGGTACGTGCGGGCAAGCAGGCTGGCGCGCGCAACTTGCGGCATGCACTACTGCAATTCTTGGATGGCATCCTGTCGCTTGTGGCTACGGCCGCCGACCGCTTGGAACTGGACGAAGCGCGCGCCGATGTGGAGCGCCTGGCAGCCCAACGCGCGGCGGTGTGGGCGCAACTCGACGCTCTGCAGGCAACGCATGGCCGTCTCGCTGCGCCGCCAGTTGCTTGCGACGACAGCCACCCGCTGGCGGCGGAGGCGCTGGTCTGCACGGACCAGTTGCTTGCTCCGTCGCCAACAGGTCTCGCGGCCTTGTCGGCGCGGTGGTCGGCGCGCGAGGTTCGGGCGCGCTGGCTGCGGGCTTTGCGTGCACTGGCCGAGGCCAGTGGCCAGCCAGCCAGCGAGGTCGACGCGCTGACACCCTCGACTGCCCGTGCATGGATTGCTGCCGCGCAAACGCGCCTGGACCTCGCCGACCAGGAGCGCCTTCGTCGCATGGCCGAGCGCGCGCTGGCCGAGTTGCCTCGGCCCGATACCCAGGCAATGGCCTTGGCAGAGTTGGACCGCCAGATGCTGCCCGCGGGCTTGCGCTTGCTGCGGGCACGGCTGCGAACGCTGTCGGACGCACTGGTCGGCCATCGTCGCCAGGCCTTGGGCGCCTACCGGGCCACCATCGAGCGGCTGGATCAAGGCACTTTGGGCCGCAAAGCGTACGCTCAGTTGGCGCAGCAGTTGGACCAATTGTTTGCGTCGATCGTCGAGATTCTGCCGGTGTGGTGCGTGACCAACCTGAGCGCGCGGGGTTCGCTGCCGCTTTCCACAGCGCTTTTCGACCTCGTGGTGCTAGATGAGTCCAGCCAGTGCGACATCGCCTCGGCCTTGCCGCTGCTCGCGCGCGCCAAACGCGCCATGGTCATTGGCGATCCGCAGCAGTTGCGCCACGTGGCCGGCATCGACCCGCAGCGCGATACGTATTTGCAGCTACGCCACGGCCTGCTTGACGTTTACATGCAGCCGTACACCTTTAGTATCAGTAGTTTCTACGACCTGTGCGCCAACTTCGTCGGGCCGGGCGGCTTGCACACGCTGCGCCACCACTTTCGCAGTCATCCGGCGGTGGTGGCGTTCAGCAATCGGACCTACTACGGCGATCGGCTTGTGGTTTGCACGAACGTCGCGGCGCTGCGTGTTCCGGAGCGGCTCGGCGGTGGCGTGGTGTGGCAAGATGTCCGGGGCCCGTTCCGTCGGCCTGCAAGCGGCGGCTGCGTCTGCCAGGCCGAGGTCGACGCTGCCGTGGCTGCAGTCAAAGAACTGTTACTAGTGGACCAGTTCCAGGGTTCGCTCGGTGTGGTCACGCCGTTTCGGGCGCAGGCCAGTGCAATCCGCGAGCGCTTGGTTCGCGAACTGGAGCCGGCGCTGGTCGAGCAGGCCGACCTTGTGGTTGAAACCGCACACGGCCTGCAAGGCGATGAGCGCGACGTCGTGGTGCTGTCGCCGTGTGTCGGCGCGCACATGCCCGACGGTTCGCGGCGGTTTCTTGCCCAGACGGGGCATCTGTTCAACGTGGCTGTGACACGCGCGCGCGGGCTGCTGCTTGTCGTCGGAGACAAGGAGGCGTGCGCCCGGTCGGGTATACCCCACCTGGAAGCTTTTGCGCGATCGGCCGAGCGCCCGCCACAACCTCTTGAAAGTCAAGGCACGCGCAAAGAACTTGCGGGTCCGTGGGAGCGCACGCTCTTTGAGGCCCTGGTCGCCGACGGGCTGCGCCCGATGGCCCAGTTTGCCATCGCGCCCCACCGCGTTGACCTCGCCGTGACGGCTGATGGCGCGCGCGTCGCCATTGAGGTCGACGGTGAGGCCTGGCATCGCCACGCCGACGGCCAGCGGTTGCGCCAAGACGTGCTGCGCGACGTGCAACTGGCGACCCGCGGCTGGACCGTGCTGCGGTTCTGGGCGCGCGAGGTGCGCGACGACCTGCCGGCCTGCGTCCGGCGCGTCCACGAGGCGCTGCGACCGGCGAGCTGACCTAGTGACCCAGATCATGGCACCCCAAAACTCTGTTTGAATTTCATGGATCTGAACAATGGGGGGGGCAGCAGATTCGCCCCCTTGCAGGCGGCGTCCGCCAATGCGATAACGCGCGCCCGCCTGGAGGCCAGCCGTGTTCAAGAAGCCGCACCTCGTACCGAGCCAACACATGGGCCGCCAGTTGTACTTGTGGCAATACGGCGATTTCGGCGCGCCGCTCCTGGTGTTCCCGTCGGCCGCCGGCATGGCGCACGAATGGGAGGCCCAAGGCATGATCGACGTGCTGGCGCCGCTCATCTTGAGCAAGAAACTCAAGGTGTACTGCGTCGAGAGCAACGTCAGCGAGGCGTGGACCAAGAAGGACCTCGACCCGGCGTGGCGCATCGGCCGCCACCTGGCCTACGAGCGGTTTGTGAACGAGGAACTGGTCGCCTTCCTACGCGACGACTGCCGCAGCCAGGACATCACCTTTGGCGTCACCGGCACCAGCCTCGGCGCGCTGTATGCCGCCAACTTCGCGCTCAAACAGCCCGAGGTGTTCCGCTACGCCCTGTGCATGTCGGGTCGGTATGACGTGCGCGATTTCAACCCATTGCAGTCTCTGGACGTGTATTTCAACAACCCATTGGCGTTTGTCGGCGGCTTGGACGGCGAGTTGTTGGAGCGGATCCGCCGCCACACCCACCTGGATCTGGTGTGCGGCCGCGGCCCCTGGGAAGACGGCAATTGGCAGGAGACCCAGCGGCTGTCGGAGATGCTCAACCGCAAGGGCATCAGCAACCGCTTGGACTTGTGGGGCAAAGACGTCGACCACGAATGGGGCTGGTGGCGCCGTCAGGCCAAGATGTACCTCGGGCACCGCTACGGCTAGGCTGCCACGTCGGCGGGCGCCAATTGCGCGCGCTGCCTGACCTGCCCGTGCCGCCGCCAACCATGTCAGATTCCCAAGAGGGCGTGGCCGCCATCCACTTGCGCGGTGTGCGCCAGAACAACCTGCGCGGCTTCGACCTCGACGTCGTGCACGGCCAGATTACGGTCATCACCGGGGTTTCGGGGTCCGGCAAGTCGTCGCTGGCGTTCGACACGCTTTTTGCCGAGGGTCAGCGGCGCTATGTGGAATGTCTGTCGAGCTATGCTCGGCAGTTCATGGAGCGCATGGACCGGCCGGCGGTGGACGACATCACCGGCATTCTGCCCGCAGTCGCGTTGCGCCAGGGTCGCGGTTTGCGCTCGGCGCGCTCGACGGTGGCGACGCTTTGCGACGCGGGCGAACTCTTTCGAGCGCTTTTCGCCCACGCCGCCAGTCCGAATTGCCCGCAATGCGGGGGCCAGGTGGCGCGGCAGCCGCTGTCGGTGCTCGCCGACGACCTGCTGCGCCAGTGTGGCGGTCAGCGCGCAGTGGTGGCCTTTGCCCTGCCGGTGCTGTCGGTGGAATCAGCGCGCGGCAGCCTCGGTGCGCTGGCCCAGGCCGGCTACCACCGAGCGTTCGAGGCCGGTGCGACGGTGGACCTGGCACACGTGCTTACTGCCGATCGGGTTGGGCGCGCGGTCGAGGTGGTGCAGGACCGCATGCGACTGGAGACCGCCGAACGTTCGCGCCTGTTGGACTCGCTGACGGAGTGCTTGCGGCGCGGCGCGGGCCTGTGTTCGGTCTTTGTCGAGCAAGCGCCCGCCAGCGCAAGCAGTTGGCGGTTGCATGGCCACAGTGGGTCGTTCGCGTGGCTGCGCGCTGCGACGGTTCGGCGCTGTACGGCGTGCGGGACAGAGGTTGGCGACCCGTCGCCGCAGCTTTTCAGCCCCTCCAGCGCCGTCGGCGCCTGTGAGGCGTGCAACGGCTTTGGGCGCACCGCCGATCTGGACGTCGATCGGGCAATCCCCGACCACGAATTGAGCCTGGCTCTGGGCGCCATCAAGGTCTGGACGACCGATAGCACCCGCGACGAACATCGCGAAATGATGCGCCATTGCGCTGACGCGGGTATCGACGTCAACATGCCATGGCGGCTGCTGCCGGCTGAACACCGCGCGCGCATCGTCGACGGCGAGCCTGGCAAAAAGCGCGGGCGGTTTGAAGGGTTGCGCGGGTGGTTCCGCTGGCTGGAGCGCAAGCAATACAAGATGCACATTCGCGTGCAGTTGGCGCGCTACCGGACCTACGTGCCGTGCACGGCCTGTGGCGGCACGCGGCTCAAGCCAGCGGCGCGGTTGTGGCGGCTCGACCAGCTGGACCTGCCGGAGTGGACGGCGTTGCCGGTCCGCCAGGTCGTGGCGCGCCTGCGCGGGCTGCAGTTGGACGAGGTGGCGAGGCAGTCGGTGGCCCTGCCGCTGGCGGATCTGCTGCGCCGGGCGGCCCTGCTGGACGAAATTGGCTTGCACTACCTGACGTTCGACCGCCAGGGGCGGACACTGTCGGGTGGCGAACTGCAGCGCGTACAGCTGGTGGCCGCGCTGGCGACCGGCCTGAGCCAGGTGCTGTACGTGCTCGATGAGCCGTCGATTGGCCTGCACGCGCGCGACAACGACCGGCTGCTGCGAATCCTCGAGCGCCTCAAGGCCGCCGGCAATACCGTGGTCGTTGTCGAGCATGACCCGGCGCTCATCCTGGCCGCCGATCGCGCGGTCGAGTTGGGGCCAGGTGCCGGTGAACGCGGTGGCCAGTTGCTGTTCAGCGGCGCCACCGCCGCCTTGTGCGACGTCGCCGATAGCCCGACCGGGGCATTCCTGAGCGGCCGCGCGACCATGCCGGTGCCATCCCCCGCGCAGCCAAATCGAAATCGGCGCCAAGGCGCTGACCCACAATGGCTCACTGTGCGCCATGCGACGGGTCACAACCTGCGCGGCCAGGACGTTCGGTTTGCCCACGGCCAGCTCAACGTCGTGTGCGGCGTTTCAGGCTCCGGCAAGTCGACGCTGGTGGTCGACACGCTGTACCGCGCGATGGCGCGCCGGTTCGGCCAGGAGACCGATGGGCCGGAGCCGCACGCGGCTGTCGAAGGCACCCAAGTCCTGCACAGCGCGGCGCTGGTGGATCAGTCGCCGCCGGCCCGCAGTGCGCGCGCCAACTGCGCGACCTACCTCGACTTGTGGGATGTGGTGCGGCGCCGGTTGCTGAGCGACCCGGTCGCAGCCCAACGCGGCTATACGACGAGCACGTTCAGCTTCAACAAGCCCGAGGGCCGTTGTGCGGCGTGCGAAGGCTTGGGTGTGCAGACCGTGGACATGCAGTTCCTGAGCGACGTCTCGATGACCTGCGAGACCTGCGAGGGCAAGCGGTTTCGCGGCGAGGTGCTCGACGTGCGCTTTGGCGGCTGGAATGTCGCGCGCTTTTTGGACGCCACCGCGAGCGAAATCGTCGACGCCTTCGGCGGCGATGCGACGCTGTGCGCGCCGGCCCAACGCTTGTGCGACCTTGGCCTGGGCTATCTGCGCCTGGGTCAGCCGCTCTCGACCTTGTCGGGCGGCGAACTGCAGCGGGTCAAGCTGGCGCGCGACCTGCAAGCCGGTGTGCTGCGCGGGCGCCACGGGCTGTACGTGCTCGACGAACCGACGACGGGGCTGCACTTGCAAGACGTGGCGTGCCTTTTGGGCGCATTGCGCGAACTGTCGAGCGCCGGTCATACGGTCATCGTCATCGAGCACCACCTCGACTTGATTGCCGCCGCCGACCACGTCGTCGAGCTTGGCCCCGATGGGGGCCCGGACGGCGGGCAGGTGTTGCACCAGGGCTCCGTCGAGGACCTGCTGCAAATCTTGGAATCGCCCACTGCCAAGGCACTGCGCGCGCACAAGCACCGTCAGCGCTACCTGGCCGCGCCGGGGCTGCAAGACGGCGAAGCGCTGGAGCGCGACCCGGGCACCATCGAAGTCCGCGGCGCTCGCGTGCACAACCTCAAAAACCTGAGCCTGGACGTGCCGCGCGACCGCTTCACGGTGGTCACGGGCCTGTCCGGGTCTGGCAAGTCGTCGCTGGCGTTCGACCTGGTGTTTGCGGAAGGACAACGGCGCTTTTTGGATTGCTTGTCGCCGTTTGCGCGCCAGTACCTGCCGCCCGCGCTGGCGCCCGAGGTCGACGCGCTGCGCGGGATGCTGCCGACCGTGGCCATCTCGCAGCGCACGACCCGCGGCGGGCCCAAGTCCACCGTGGCGACGCTGACCGACACGCTGCCTTACTTGCGGCTGCTGTACGCCCGCTGTGGCACGCAGCGCTGTCCGCGCTGCGGCGGCGAGGTCGGGGCACAGACCGCAGCGGGCATTGCCGAGGAGATTGGCCGCGTCCACAGCGGCGACGCGCGGTTTGCGGTGACGGCTCCGGCGGTGCGCGGCCGCAAAGGCCACCACGCCGAGGTGCTCGACCGCGCACGCCAGCATGGCCACACCTGGATCCTGGTCGACGGGGCGCTGTGCAGCCTGCACGCTGTGCCGCAACTGGGCCGCCACCAGACCCATGACCTGGATTTTGTGGTGGCGCTGCTCAAGGGCGACGCCGCGGCCGAAGCGGTCGCCTTTGCCGTTGTCGAGGCCCTGCGACTG
>CAXRHS010000013.1:0-4674 GCA_964230235.1 Myxococcota bacterium | reverse complement strand
TCGGCCGTGGATTCTGCGGCGGCGAACTGCTGGCGCGCATCGGCCATGCGACCGAGGTCTTTGTAGACCAGACCCAGGTTGTGGGCGGCCATGCTTTGTACGGCGACCGCGCTCGCGCGTTCCGCGACGGTCAGGGCGTCGACGAAGGCCTGACGGGCAGCGTCGAGGTTGCCGGCCGTGCGCTCCAAGTCTCCCAGCGTGACCAGCACTTGACCGGCATAGCCAGGCTGGCCATGGGTGACAAACAGCTCGCCCGCCTCCATCAGCAAGCTCCGCGCGTCCTCATGGGCGGCAGCACGCCGTTCAGCCGGCGCAAGTCGGGTGACCAGGCGGCCAACATTGGCTTTGGCGATCGCCAGGCCGACGGCGTCCGCGCTCTTTTGTCGATTTGCCATCACTTCGCGATGGAGCGATACCGCCTCGCGCAGGTCGCCCGCGAGTTCGAGCACAGCGCCGAGTTCGGTCATGGCCTCAATCAACTGCCGCTCGTGGACGCGCCGGCGGGCATCGGCCAGGGCTGCCTGCAAGATGTCTTGGGCCAGGCCCAGGTCGCCGGCCTGCTGCGCCAGCCGGCCCTGAAACATGCGGGTACGGTGCGCCTCGTCGAATGCGCGTGCGCGCACGAAGCCCGCGGCCGCCTGGCCTGCCAGCTGACACGCCATCGCGTAGCGGCCGGCATTGGCTTCATGGACGGCGTGGCCGCGCAGGTATTCGGGGGTTGCAGGGGGCTTGGCCATGATGGTTACCGCGGTGCAGTGGGCACCAGCCAGGCGATTAGCCGCCGCCAACCCGGCTTTTGCGAAGGGAAAAGGGGCTTGAAAGCCGCAATCGAGGCGGACTGCTGCCCCGCCGCGTTGCCCCAGGGGCCCACAAAGTCGGTCAGCTAGCGCCTCGGCGAACAGCCGGCGCGCTGCCGCCAGCCCCAAAAGCGCCGGCGCGCGACGCTGGCAGGCCTAAGGGCCTGTAAAATAATAACTCAGTCGACCTCGACAGGAGGCGGAGCGGCGAGTCGACTTGCAAAGTCGCGAGCTTGCGACCCACTGGGCAAGCAATGGGCCCACGTAGAAAATCGATTAGATTTTTTACGGGCCCAAAGCGGGCCGCAAGATACCGGGCTGCGCAAGCTCGGCGTACAGCAACACGTTGGTGAGAATCGCCTTCTTGAACACGCCCAGGTGCATGCTCTCGTTGGGCCCGTGGGCCGTCGTCTCGGGATCCATGACCCCATTGAGAATGAGCGGCAGACCCGCGAAACGATTGCCAAACAGCGCCACGAACGGGATCGACCCGCCGACGCCGACGCGCACGAGGTCAGTGCCCCACACCGCGCGGTAGGCGCGGCCAGCGGCGTCAAAGGCCGGTCCAGTTGGCGTGTAGAGCCAGCCTTCGCCCTCGCCGGGCTGTACGTCCAGGCGCGCCAGCACCTGCGGCGGGCACAACTCGGCGACCTTGGCGGCCAGCAGCGCATGAAGCTCGGCCGCGCGTTGACCAGGCGCCAATCGCACCGACAGCGTCGCCGTCGCTTTGGCGCGCAGTGCGTTCTTCTTGTTCTCCAGCGTCGGCAGCGTGGTGGCCACCACCGTCAACGCCGGCTGCAGCCACATCCACTCGGCGCGCGGCCGCCCGCGGTCCGGCAGCGGGTTGACCCCGGCCAGCAAGTGCGCGCCTTTGCGAACCACGTCGTCCGGAATCGGTACCGCCGCTGCCGCCGCAACCTGTTCCGGTGACCAGTTGCGCAGGCCAACGGTCGGCCGGCCGTCGCCGTCGACCAACCCAGCGATGATCTTGCACAGGCTGGTGGAGACGTCGGGCACGGCGTTGCCCCACAGACCGCTGTGGCCGTCCGCTTCCAACGCTTGAACAGTCAGCACCATTTCGACCAGGCCGCGCAGGCTGACCGTCAGGCCGGGCACTTCGGTGCTCGGATTCTCACAGTCGGTCAGCACCATGGCATCGGCGGCGAATACTTCCGGGAATTCATCCATGTAGGCTTCGAGGTTGCTGGAGCCGCACTCCTCCTCGCCTTCGATGACGAGGCGCAGGTTGCAGGGCAGCTTGCCGGTGGTGGCGAGCCAGGCCTCGATGGCCGCCAGGTGCGAGACCCAACCGCCCATGTCGTCGGCCGCGCCGCGCGCATACAGGCGATCGCCGACCTGGGTCGGTTCGTGGGGCGGCGTGCGCCACACTTCACCCTTGACTGGCTGCAGATCGAGATGGCCATAGACGAGCACGGTCGGCGCTGCGGGCCCAGCCTGGTTCCACAATGCCGTTACAAACGGGTGCGCACCGTCCAGTTGCAAGACCCGACACTCGCTCGGCCCAAGCGTGCTCAAGTGTTCGGCAATTGCATCGGCCAGGCGCGCCACGTCGCCTGCGTGCGCGGGGTCGCAACTGATCGCTGGAATCCGCAAGAACCGGCCCAGTAATGCGACCGTGTCGTCGAAACGCGCACCTGCGCGGTCGAGCGCTGGCTGACAGTGTGCGTGCAGGTCATTTGTGGACATGGCGGATCCTCCAGGGAGGCGAAGCGTGCCGCGAAGCCGGGCCGGGCGCAAGCCGACGAACTAACTATTTGTCTAGTTGATATTTGTCAAATCACCACACTTGACCGCGACCGGAGCGACCGCGATCATCGCCGGGCGGCTCAACCGCTCACGGGCGCCCCAGCATGTCTCACACACCCTTGCACGCGGCGCTCCAGCGCACTGTTCGCCGCGCCGCGGCCGCCGATCAACTTGCCGCCCGCACGCGGATTCCAGCGCAAGAATGGCTGGCGCGCGGCCGCTCGCGCCGTGAGTTGTTGGCGTTGCTGGCCAGCGCGGGTGCCCTGCCGCTGGTGGGTTGTGGCGCAACGGCGACCAACACAGCGACAGGCGGTGGCCAGGCAGACGGCATCGCAGCCAGCGACGCGAAAGTCGGCACCGACGGCAGCACCGCGGCGGACGCTGTTGCGAGTTCCGCTGGCACCGTGGCCATCGTCGGCGGCGGGTTGGCCGGCCTGCACTGCGCGGTGCGGCTCTGGCGCGATTACGGCGTCAAGGCGACCGTGTACGACGGCCAAAAGCGCGCGGGGGGGCGGTGCTGGACCGATCGCGACACGTTCAAGGTGCTGGATTCGATGCACTGCGAGTTGGGTGGCGAGTTCATCGACAGCAACCACAAGACCTTGCTCGGACTGTGCAAGGAATTCAGTCTGGAGTTGCTCGACTACGACAAGGACGACCCGAAATTGGACGACGAGCTGCTGTTCGTGCAGGGCAAGCTGGCGAGCGAAAAGGAGTTGCTCGCGGCGTGGAAGCCGGTTGCCGCGGCGATCGCCGCCGCCCAGAAGCGCTTGCCCGGCGGGCGGGTGCCGACCTACGACCGCACCCAGGGGGCAGAGGCGATCGACAAGCAGTCGCTGGCAGGCTGGTTGGATGCGCAGAAGGTCACTGGCGCGCTGCGCACCCTCATCGACCAGACGTTTGTCGGCGAGTTCGGTCTCGATCCGGACCAGCAAAGCGCGCTCAATCTGCTGGACATGGTCGACCCAAGCCAAAGTGAGATCGGGCTGCTGGGCGATAGCGACGAACGCTGGCACCTCAAAGCCGGCAACGATGCGCTGGTCAGCAAGCTCGTCGAAGCCCTGCCCGCTGGTGCGCTGAACTTGGACCACACCCTGCAAAAAGCAGCCCTCGGCGCGGATGGCCGGGCAGTGCTGACATTCGCCACGGCATCGGGCTCGGTCGAAGTCAAGGCAGACCGGGCAGTGTTGGCCTTGCCTTTCAGTGCCTTGCGCAAGGTCGATGTCTCCGGCCTGGCGCTACCCGCCATCAAGGCCAAGTCCATTGCGGAGTTGGCCTATGGGACCAACAGCAAGCTCATGGTCGGCTTCAAGTCGCGGGTGTGGCGCAAGGCCGACAGCGACGGCACCATCGTCACCGACCTCGGCTTTGGGATGTGCTGGGAGACCAGTCGGCTGCAGTCCACCACCGACTTTGGCATCTTGACCAACTACACAGGTGGCAAGAAGGGCGAGGACCACGGCCTGGGCACCGCCGCCAACCAGCGCGACGCGTTTCTCAACCAGCTCGACGCCATCCTGACCGGCGCCAAGAAGGCGGCCACCGCCGACGCGGTGCGCCAGCACTGGCCCAGCGTCCCGTGGATCGAGGGCTCGTATTGCTGCTACAAGCCCGGGCAATTCACGACGATTCGCGGCGCCGAAGCCGCGGCGGTCGGCAACGTGCACTTCTGCGGCGAGCACACCGACCTGGTGATGCAGGGCTACTTGGAAGGCGCCGTGGCGAGCGGCGCCCGAGTGGCCGGCGAGATCGCGACGGCCTGGAAATTGCCAAAAAAACCAACGTTCTGAACAATCCCCCCCTCTATGCGCAGACCTTGGCTTGGCAAAACCGTGCTGGCACTGGCCGCGCTGCTGTGCGGCGGCGCGGTCTGGGTCTGGTACCACTGGGACCCTCGCGAACTCCAAGACGAACTGGCGGCCAAAGTCGCCGCGATGGATGTCGGCCGGTCGCTCAAGGGGCCGGCGCTGCTGGCCCACGGTGACGCGGATGCGCCGTTCGTGTGCGTGGTCGCCTGGGATCCGTTTGACAAGGAAGCGGTGGAGACCGTGCGCGACGCGCTGCGGTTGGCCAAAGGCCACGGCGCCGCGCGGGTAGTGGTGTTGCCGGT
>CAXRHS010000012.1:0-11129 GCA_964230235.1 Myxococcota bacterium | reverse complement strand
CCTGGCCGTCGTAGTTGGGGACGAAATCGACCGTTTCTTTGTCCAGGTCGGCCAGCAGTTCGTGGGCCAGCTTGGCCAGTCGCACTTCGGTGTCGCGCATCGCCGCGGGCGGATCGCCGTCGACCGAGCCAAAGTTGCCCTGACCGTCGACCAGCAGGTAGCGCAGGCTGAACGGCTGCGCCATGCGCACCAGGGTGTCGTACACGCTCTGGTCGCCGTGCGGGTGGTACTTGCCGATGACGTCGCCGACGATGCGCGCCGACTTGCGGTAGGGCCCGTTCCAGTTGTTCTTGGCCTCGTGCATCGCGAACAGCACGCGGCGGTGCACGGGTTTGAGGCCGTCGCGCACATCTGGCAAAGCGCGACCGACGATGACGCTCATCGCGTAATCGACGTAGGCCGACTCCATCTCGGCCTTGATGCTGACCGGTTGGACGTGGCCAATGCCTTTGGGCAGGTCGTCGGCCCCGCCACCATCGCTGCCGCCCGCGCCTCCGGACCCGCCGCCCGCGCCGTGGGCCGCGGCCGCGGGGGGGTCGCCAATCCCGGCGGCGTCCGCTGCGGTTTTGGGGTCGAGATCGTCGCTCATGCAGTCCTGGACGGCGACCGACGCGGGCCGCCAAAAGGCGCGGCAAGATAGCCGCATTGTGGCTGGTTGTCAATCTGTCGTCTCCGTGCAACTGCTTGAAAATTCAGAGGTGTTTTCGGGGCGCCTTGGTTCCGTTGCGGACCGGTGCGACTGTGTGCACACTGCCGCTCTCGGATGAGGCTGTTGCAAAACAGCCTCTGGCGCGGCACGCGCAGCGCACCTTTTTCAACAACCCCGAATGGGAGGCGTCATGGCGCGCAATCGTTGGGCATGGGCACTTGGCGCGTGGGTGCTGGTCGCCATCGCGGCCAGCGCGGTGGGCGGCTGCTCCGCCATGCGGGCAGCCAGCGCGCGCAACCAGGTATTGCAGGAGCGCACCATCGCCCACGTGTACCAGATGCCCTGCGGCAACCTGTGGCCCGCCGTGCAATCTTTGTTGTTTGAGCGCGGGTTTGCGCAAGCGCCGACCCCACCCGGCGCTCTGGTCATCGAGACCCAGTGGCGCAGCGATGTGCGCGGCGGCGCAACCTGGTGGACCCGCTACCTCGTGCAGGCCTTTGCGCCGACCCCCAACCAATGCCAGCTGGTGATCAACAAGAACGAATCGCAGACCCCCGGCGTGGGTGCGCCCTACCATACCCGCGACTGGGATGCCGAGTGGGTGTTGCTGCAGCGCCTGGATCGGGCGCGCGCGGAGGTGATCGCCGCCGAAGCCAATGCGGCCGGTGACAAGGCCGCCGCCGAGTCGAACTGATCGGCCAGGCCGCCGGAGGCCAAATGGGCTATGTCAGCGCCATCGATCTGAACGCCGATCTCGGCGAAGGCTTTGGCCAGTGGCGGATGGCAGACGACATCGGGCTGATGCAGATCGTGACCTCCGCCAATGTCGCATGCGGCATGCACGCCGGCGATCCGACTATCTTGCGCGACACCGTGCGCGCTGCCGCGACCGCCCAAGTCGCGGTCGGCGCCCACCCGGGTTGGCCTGATCTGCGCGGCTTTGGCCGGCGGCCGTGGATCGACGCCGACGCTGCTGAAGTCGAGGCGATCGTGCTGTATCAACTGGGTGCGTTCGGCGCGCTGGCACAGGCAGAGGGTTGCGCGGTTCGTCACGTCAAGCTGCACGGCGCGCTCGCCCATCAGTGCGCCGACGACATCGATCTGGCGCTGGCCGCCGGGCGCGCGATCGGGCAGTGGCAGCAATTGCAGCCCAGCCACGTACCGAAGGTTGCCTGGTTGGTCATGCCGGGATCCGCGCAGGAGCGGGCCTGCCGCAAGCTCGGCATCCGACCGGTTTTCGAGGCGTACGCCGACCGGGCCTATGCCCCCGACGGTCGCCTGGTGGCGCGATCGGTGAGCGGCGCCGTGCTGCACGAGCCGCACAAGGTGGCCGCCCGCGCGGTCGAGATGGTGCGCCGCCAGGCCTTGCCCACGATCAAGGGCGCGTGGCTGCCGGCCCCGATCGACTCGCTGTGCGTGCACGGCGACACACCGGGCGCGGTCGAGATCGCGGCGGCGGTGCGGGTGGCGCTGCAGGCGGCGGGCCTGCGGGTCGAGGCGCCAGCCGCCGGCTAGGCGGTTTGGCGGCCATCGCTGCGGCCATTCGTGCTTGACGCCCCCGCCGTCCACCTTTACACTTCGCGCCCCTTGGGCCGTTCGCGGCCCTTGCCCGTCCCTGGGATGCGGCGACCTGCGCGGTCGCCTGAACCTTGGACGCCACGGGCGTTCGCCCGCAGCCTGCCGTGCCAGGTCGACCGAGCGTTGTCGACCGAACGCGGTGCGCGCGCGTCGAACCCGCTGCCTGCCGGCCCCTGCGGCACGCGCACCCGAGCCGGTAGCTCAGTCGGTAGAGCAGCAGACTTTTAATCTGTTGGTCGAGGGTTCGATTCCCTCCCGGCTCACCGGCCACGCCCGGTGTTGGCCCTCCGTTCCCATCGTCTAGTCCGGTCAGGACACCGGCCTTTCACGCCGATAACGTGGGTTCAAATCCCACTGGGAACGCCCAGACAGGCCCCGGCAAGAACGCGCTTCTTGCCGGGGCCTTGTTGTTTGGGCCCGTAGAAAATCTACTCGATTTTCTACGTGGGCCCATTGCTTGCTCAGTGGGTTGCAAGCTCGCGACTTTACAAGTCGACTCGCCGCTCCGCTCCGCGCGTATGTCGATCGACTTATTTTTGCACGGGTCCTTTGTGGCGCGATCGGCTGGCCGGCGATCGCTCCTGCGGGCCCGTGCTTTCTGGCAGTCGGCCCCAGACGTTGGCAGGATTCTGGCACCCTTTTTTGGTCTTGCGCGCGAATGTTTTGCCGCTATCCTATCGCGCCCGCAGCGCCACCCGCCGGGCACCGCGTCGCTTGCGGACGCCCTGGACCCCGATGCACCCCCTGTTTTGCAAGGTCGTTGCCGCGCTGACGCTGCTGACCACCGCTGCGGTTGCCGGCGCGGCCAGCGCCCAGGAGCCGCCCGCCGGCGCCCCGGCGCCCGCCGCACCGCCTGCCGCCGAGGCAACCCCGGCAGCTGCGCCGGCCGCTGGACCCGCCGGCGCGGCGACGCCGGTTGCCGCGCCGTCATCGCCGGACCCGGCCACTGCGGCTGCGCCCACCCCCGTCGTCCCTGCCCCTGCCCCTGTCCCTGCTGCTGCTGCCGAGTCCGCGCCCGCGGCCAGCGGCGTTGCCAAGACGGCAGCGCCGGCCACCGCAAAGGGCAGTCAAGCGGGGTCCGGCGCGCTGGCTGCGCTGGCGCCTGGCGCGGGATCGCCATTTGCCGGTTCGACCGTGACCTTGCGCAACACGGCAACCGCGATCTCGCTCGACAAGGGCTACGACCCCACCTACAACCCCTACTACGCGCTACAGTTGACGTTGGCCCCCAACGTCAACCTGCCCAACGGGTTGTACGCGCGCGCCAACGCTTTCGTCACCCGCGAACTGACCCAAGAAGACGACACCACCTACCGCGGCGAATCGGTGTGGAGCGACACCAACGCCACCTTTGGTTGGCGCGCACTCAAGATCCCGGCCCTTGGCGCCATGCTCAACCTCGAGGCGCTGTTTACGTTGCCAACCAGCAAGGCTTCGCAAGCGCGTACGCTGGTCGCGGGCACCGGTCTGGGTGCGACGCTGATTGTCAGCGCTGGCGACTTCTACTTTTTGGGCATCAGCCGCGCCACCTACAACTGGCACCGCTATACCACCGGCCAGACCGAGACGCCCTGGCTGCCTGGCTGTCAGGGCACCGCAACCGGTTGTGATCCGTACGTCGGCAATGGCGTACGCAACCCGGAGTGGCGCTTTCTGAATTTGCTCGGCGGCGGCTGGTCGCCGGCTGCCTGGCTGGGCCTGAACGCCCAGTTCGCCGTCATCGACAACGTGCTCTACGACGCCAAGGATCAGCGCACGCCGGCCGGGGTGACCGTGCCGGTCTCGGCCACCAACACCAACCTGCGCGGCGCGTTCTACTACGGCATTTCCGCGGAATTGCGTGTGCACAAAGCGCTGACGGTGCTGCTCGGCGTCGATACCTTCAATGGCCAGCTGCAGCCCGACTCGACCTACCGGCAGGCGGTGTTCAACCGCTTTTCGACCCTGTATGTCGACTTGCAGGTCGCGCCCGACAAGTTGCTGTCGCTGTAGCGCGACTACCCGTCCTCGACCAGCGCCGCGGGGTCGACCGCGCCTTTGCGCACGGCTGGCACCCCGGCGATCAGGCTATAGGGCTCAAACTCGCTGAATTCCTTGACGACAGCGCCAGCGGCGATGACGCTGTGGTGGCCAATGCGGCTGCCCATCAGAACCACCGCGTTGCTGCCGACAAAGCAGTGCGCGCCCAGTTCGGTCGGTGCCCGGTCCACGTGCGGGTGGCGGCGCTCCGTGACCGTCCTGCGCATCGAACTGTGGGTCAGAATCTGCGCGCCAGACGAGATATTGCAGCCGGCGCCGATCTTGAGGCCGCCCGACCCGTCAATCAGCGTGAACGCCCCAATCCAGCAACCGGGGCCGATCTCGGGGGCGCCGACCACCCAGCACAGCCGGTTGTAGGGATTGGCCGGCAGCGGCCACGGATCGGCCGAATCGCTCACAGCGGCGACTCCGGCCAGCGCATGCACACCACGAAACCGTTGGGCGATTGCTGCAGTTCCACCCGGCCGCCGACAGTCTGCAAGTGCGCCGCAACCACCCCCAGGCCCAAGCCCAAGTGGCCCTCGCCCGGCCGAGCTTTGCGCGCCTGAACGGCGGTTTGCCAGTTGTCGGGAACCGGACCATTGTCGCTAACCGTGCAGGTGCGCTCGCCGGGCAGACTTGCAGGCTGCACCGCCACCCAGCGGCCCCCTGCGGGCAAGGGTTCACCAGAGCGAGCGTGCGCGGCGTGGGCGTCCAGGGCGTTGCGCACCACGTTGTCGAGGCACTGCACCCAGGCGCCTTCGTCCAGCCCGGTCGGCCCGGGCAGGTCGGCAGGCAAGCGCACCGACACCCCGACGGTCTTGGCATCGTCGGCGATGCGCGGTCGCCAGTCGATCAGGGTCCACGGCCGCACCATCGCGCGGGTCGGCAGGCCGCGCATGGGTCGCTCAAAAAGGCTGCGCGGTCGCACCAGTTCCTGCCGCAGCGGCGCAAGCGTGGCCTCCAGATCGGGCCGGTCGATGGTCAACAAGTCCAGGGTCGACACAGCCGAGACCAGCGCATTGTTGACGTCATGGGCCAGCTTGCGCACGACCGCTACAACGGCCGCACTTTGCCCTGCGTCGAGGGGTTCGACCACCTGCGGCGGTTCAAGCGGAGTGTTCATGGCGAGACCGCCTTGCACGCGTGGCCGATCCGGTGGGCTTCGGCCGACGCGGTGCCGTCAGGGTGCAATCCGCCCGAGACCCAGCCCGTGCGGGTGGAAGAGGAGAACTTGGCCGCGCTGGCGAAAAGCGCCGCGGGCACCGGATCGAGCACCTGGGGGTTGACCTGCAGGGTCAGGCCGGCGCTAGCATCGCACACACCGGCGTCTACGGAAATCTGCTGACTCAAATTCTTGACTTCCGGCGAAGCCGGGCCGATTTCGGGGCATCCGGGCGCATCCGGTTGCTTGACCGGCGGCACCGCAATCCAGCCTTTGGCGCCGATGGCGTCGAAAAGCACCGGCGCAAATACGGGTCGGCCGCGGTCCGGTTGCACAAGCGCGTTCTTCTTGCTCGGGTTCTTGAGGTCCTTGAAGTACGGGTAGCCGATCGGGCAGAACTTTTGCGCAAACAGCGTCGACGACACCCAAAAATGCGATCCGCCTTGGTTGGCGACGCAGGCGTTGTCGCCGTAGTTGAACGTGTCGTTGCCGACGCTGCCCACGAACGCGCCGCTGGCGTTGTAGATCATGCCGCCGGTGACGGCGAAACGGTCTAGGGCCTCATGGTAGACGACAATCTGACCGTAGCGCGGCGGCGGGATGTCGATGACCTGACCAAAGCACGCGCCCAACTGAGCGCCGAGGTCCGACCACTGCAAGGTCTGCAAGTCCAGCGCGCCAAAGGTAGTGGCCACTGACTGTTTGCCCCAGCCGCCATAGACCAGGATGCGGCGGCGCAACTCGTCGTGCGCAAAACCGGGCGCGCCCAGGAACGGGGTGGACTCGCTGGCCAGCACCTCCACTTTGCCCGGTGTGGTCACGGTGTCGCCGAGCACGACGGCGCGCACCGCGTTGGTCGGTTCAAACTGCGCGCGCACCTTGCCGGTGCTGTCGTTCTTGTCTTTGACGCCGCCAAGATCATTCCAGAGCAGCGCCACGTCTTTGACCTCGCCCGTTCCAGACAGCGCCAGCCCCCCGACAAGCACCAGCCGACCCGTCGGCGGGTCGAGGCCATAGGCGCCAAACGCAAACTTGACCCCGGCCGTTGCCTTGGGCTGCCACAGGTCGGCCTGGTCCAGGCACCACGCGTCGGCGACCGCCCGTGTGCGCGGCACCCCCGGCGCCAGAGGCACTTCGTTGGTCAAACCGCCGGCAATACACAGTGCTTTTTGCGCCGGCCACCAGCCCATCGCGTGACCAAAGCGCGCGCGCGGCACCGGCCGGTCCAGACGCAAGGCGTTGTCCTTGGCCGGTCGCCACGCAAACACGCTCGCGAAGTCGCGTCGCTCGCCAGGCCCGCCAGCGAGACCGCCGGCGACGACAATTGCCTGTAATTTTGAAGACCACGCCGCCAGCGCGTTGCTGCGCGCCAGGTCGGCGTGGGTCAGGGTCACGTCCGCTGCCAGCGTAAAGGTGGCCTCGGCCGGTATCGCCAGCGCGACGGTTGCCTGGCGCCGCTGCGGGCTGGTGCCCTGGCTTCCTTGACCGCCAAACACGTGCAGCGCACCGTCGCCGTCGAACACGCACTGCTGCAACGGCAGAGACTGGACATCGCCAGTTGTCGCGATGGGTTGCACGCTGAATTGCGCGCCGTCAAACTGCGCCCACACCCAGCCACCCGCGGCCATCGCAACCACCACACCCGCACCGTCGGGCGTGCGCGCCAGGCAGTGCACGTCGCCGGCGGTCCAGGTCGGCTCGCCCGGCAGTTCCGCCCACCCAGGGGTCGACTGCCCGAAGGCATGCCACAGCGGTTGCGGGTGGTGGCGACTGAACACCACGATCGCCTTGGCACCACCGGCCTGCACGACCGTCGCGAGCGTCGGTTGGTTCTTGGTGGGCGTGGACTGTGGCGTCGGCAGATCGGCCACCACGGCGGCAGCCGCATTGCCGCTGACGTGTTTCCACTCGCCGGCCTGTTCGGCCCGCCAGACCTGCAGGTCAGGGTCTGCTCCAGTGACGCCGCCGATCAGGTACATCGCTGTCGTGGCCGGATCGTCGGCCAACGCGCCCTGCACGCGTGGCCCCGGGTCGGCGGGATGCGGGGCCCACAGACCGGGTTCGGCCGGATTGTCGACAAAGAAATCCCAACTCTCGGCGCGCGGCTGCAGCCCGTGCACGGCCGCCACCGCGCCGGCGAACACGTGAACTTTTTGCGCCTTCTCGTTCCAGCCGGTCGTCCACGTCTCGCGCGGTTCCGGGGCGCCGCCTTGGACCTTTTCAAAGCCTTTGGCGAACGGTACCGCGCCACAGATGGCCGATTTGCCATCGGGCGCGCACACGACGACGGGCGGGTTGAACGGTACGCCGCTGCTGCAGGTCAGACCGCTGCCAGTGCACGCGGGGCAGGGCTGGCCGATGGCGACCCCGCCAAAGCTGAACGTCTCGTCGGTCAAACCGTCGCAGTCGTCATCCAGGCTGTTGCAGATCTCCGGCACGCCAATCGACTGGCTGCCGCCGCCGTCCAGGGAGCAGTGGGGTTGCTTGTCGGGGCCGCACTCGACCGCGCCAGTCTTACGGCTTTTGGTGCACTCGCCCTTGGTCGCCTTGCAGACCTGTCCCAAGGAGAGGTCGCCGAGCTTGATGTCTTCGTCCGTCTTGGCGTCGCAGTCGTTGTCCAGGCCGTCGCATAGCGTTTCTTTGGCCTGCCAGGTCGCAAGGCCCGGTGCCTGACATAGGCAACCGACACAGCCGTCCACCGCCTTGGCCGCCGGCGCAGTCGGGTCGCACACCAGGGTCACCTGGTTCAAGTTGCCCGCGCACACGCCCTTGTTGCAGAACTTGGCGGCGTTGGGCAGCGGGTCTTGGGCGTTTTTCTTGACGTCGTAGGCGTCGACGATGCAGTCGCCGTCCGCGTCGATCTTGTTGCTCTGCAAGGCATCGGGGATGCCGTCGGCATTGCTGTCTTTGGGTGCGCTCAGGTTGGGGCCAACCTCGCTGCTGTCGTCCAGGTCGTCGTCGTCGCTGTCCTTCTTGTTGGGGTTGAGCCCCAGCTTGACCTCGTACAGGTTGCTCAGGCTGTCGTTGTCGAAGTCCAAGTCAGGGCTCTGGCATACGTTTTCGACGCACACGCCCGACCCGCACTCGGTGCCGTTCTGGCAGGTGACCGTACAGAACCCGTCGATGCACAGGTTGCTTTCACATTCGGTGGGCTGGCCGCACGTTGAACCGAATCGGCGGCGCTTCTTCTTGAAAAAGCCGCAGCCGTCCAGTGCGATGAGCGCCAAGAGCAGCATGGCGAGCAAGACCGTGCGGCGGTTGCTTAATTTTCGCCACCCCTCGTCCACATTGCCCCTTGAGCGCTACCGCCGCGCTGCGCGGCAAGGGTAGCAACTCGCGAGATCGGGCGCTAGACGCAGTAGGCGCCGACCGGTCTCACTTTGTCTCACTTCTGGACAAGGCAATTGTGTGACAGCCGTCGAAAAAATTTCACAGAAACAGTAGGTTATGGTTGGCACATGTCTTGCAAGTCGGCCGGCCGTGCCCGATGGCACGCTTGGACGGTTGACGATGTTGGCGAAAGTGCAGGGCGCGGCGGTGGTTGGGGTGCAAGCCCGCCCAGTTGAACTGGAATGCGACGTCAGCGGTGGGCTTGCCAACTTTGACACCGTCGGCCTGGCCGAGTTGTCGGTGCGCGAGGCGCGGGTGCGGGTGCGCAGCGCCATCCGCCACGCACAACTGCCGTTTCCGGCCGGGCGAGTCACCATCAACCTGGCCCCAGCGGACCTGCGAAAAGACGGCACCTGCTTTGACCTGGCGATGGCGCTCGCGGTCCTTGTTGGGGATGGCACGTTGGCGCAAGCGGCCGTCCACGGCTGGGTCGCGGTCGGCGAGCTTAGCCTGACCGGCGCGCTGCGACCGGTGCCCGGCGTACTCGCGGTGGCCGAACACGCCGCGGCGGCTGGCATGCGCGGCGTGCTGTGTGCGCCCGACAACGCCGCTGAAGCACAAGCGGTGTCTGGAATCCTGGTGCGCTCGGCCCCGACCTTGGGCGAGCTGGTGGCGTGCCTCGCCGGCAAGCAGCCATGGCCGGAACCGCCGCCCGCCCCTGCGCGCACCCACTGCACGCACCGCCTGTGCTGGAGCGATGTGCGCGGTCACGAGCAGGCCAAACGGGCGCTCGAAGTGGCGGCGGCCGGAGGCCACAACGCTGTGCTGTGTGGTACGCCCGGCACGGGCAAGACCATGCTGGCGCGCCGCCTGCCGACCATCTTGCCTGAGCTGACCGCTGCCGAGGCGGTCGAAGTGACCAAGATCCACAGCGTCGCGGGCCTGTTGCCCAACCGCGCCGGGCTTTTGCATGAACGGCCATTTCGCGCGCCCCACCATACGGCGAGCGCAGCGGCCCTGGTCGGCGGCGGCAGCATGCCCCGGCCAGGCGAGGTGTCGCTGGCGCACCGCGGGGTACTGTTCTTGGATGAACTGCCCGAATTCGCCCGCCATGTCATCGAGACCTTGCGGCAGCCGCTGGAAGACGGCTACGTGACGGTGACCCGGGCGCGCCACACCGTGCGCTTTCCGGCCACCGCGCTGGTGGTGGCCGCGCTCAATCCGTGCCCGTGCGGGCACCATGGGGCTGGCGATGGCCGGTGTCAGTGTTCACCGCTGGCACTGGAGCGCTACCGCGCGCGGCTGTCGGGGCCGATGCTCGACCGCATCGACATCCAGGTGCGGCTGGCCAGCTTGTCGGGCGCGGTGCTGCGCGACGGCGCCCCGGGCGAGTCGTCGGCGGTCGTGCGTGCGCGCGTTCAGGCTGCCCGCGACCGCCAACTGGCCCGCTATGCCGCGTTCGTTCCCGGCGCCAGCTGGACCAACGCTGAGGCGCCGATGAGCGCGCTGCGCAGAGCCAGCCCGTTGCAGCCGGCGGTCCACGACCTGTTGCTGCGGGCGCTCGATGTCCACGGTCTGAGCCCGCGGGCCCACGACCGCATCTGGCGGGTCGCTCGCACGCTGGCCGATCTCGACGGCGCCGCGGATATCGGCAGCGACCATATCGGCGAAGCCTTGCAGTACCGCTGGTTCGACCGCGATCGCGCGGCGGCCTAGCCCAAGACCACCCCCCAACGCTGCGCCCACGGCGCACGTCGACGACGCCAATCATCGGCGTCCTCGCTTCCGGCGGGTCTGTCCCGCCTTGTGTCAAGGAGTTTCCATGGCTGTCAAACTGGGCATCGCGGCGGTCGACGACCTGATCCGCGGCATTGAGAAAGCGTTCGGGCGCGGCACGCTGATGGCCGCCAATGGCGAGGCGGTGGACAAGGGCGTCGAGGTCACGCCCACCGGCTCGTTTGCCCTGGACCGAGCGCTTGGCGTGGGTGGCGTGCCCAAGGGCCGCATCATCGAGATCTACGGTCCCGAGGCGTCGGGCAAGACCACCATGGCGCTGTCGGTGCTCGCCCAGGCGCAGCGCGCCGGTGGCCTCGCCGCGTTCGTCGATGCCGAGCACGCACTGGACTTGCGCTACGCCCGCCACCTCGGGGTCGATTGCTCGCGCATGCTGCTGTCGCAGCCCGATTGCGGCGAGCAGGCCATGGACGTGGTGGAGGCGCTGGTGCGCTCCGGCCAGGTTGACGTGGTCGTGGTGGATTCGGTGGCGGCGCTGGTGCCCAAAGCCGAGATCGACGGCGAGATGGGCGACAACCACGTCGGCTTGCAGGCCCGGCTGATGAGCCGAGCGATGCGCAAGCTGGCGTCGCTGGCCCACCAGACAGGCACCAA
>CAXRHS010000011.1:0-2085 GCA_964230235.1 Myxococcota bacterium | reverse complement strand
ATTACTTAGTCTTGCGCAGGCAAGGCTTTGCACAATTAGGCCGCGGCTTCAGCCGCCGGCAGTACTGCGAGGTGTGTCTGAGCACCATCCCGCCGGTCGCTCCCATCTTGGGAACCACACCCCAGCCCGCGCCATTGCCTTGCCACGGTCAGGCCGCTGGCCGACAATCGCTGGCGTGGGCCGAGGCGCGCACAGCGAGGTGGGGATGGGGTGCAAGTGGGCGGCCGCCTGGTGTTGTCTGGTCGTGCTGCTGGCAAGCCGTGCGGTCGCGGCGGAGGCGGCAGACCATACCGTGCAGATCGACCCGCTGACGACCGCGCTCGGCTTTGCCCATGTGCAGGTTGAGCGCGTCATCGCCCCTCAGTGGTCGTTCTACGCCGGGCCGCATGTCCGCGCGTTCCCGAGCCTGTGGGGCAACGAACAGTTGCCGATGCGCGGCGCCGGCATCGAACTCGGGCTGCGGCGGTTCTGGCGGCCGTCGGCACCGAACGGTTGGTGGACGCAGGTGCGCGGAGTTGCGGCCTACACCTGGCGCACCGATAGCGAGCAGACGGGCCTGGGCTACTCCGCGAGCGCGCTGGTCGGATACACGGCGATTTTCAGCGGACGGTGGGTCTTGGCTGGTGGGCTGGGGGTCAACTACTTGCGGTACGGGCCGCCGGGTGCGCGGATTGGCGGCGTGCTGCCCGCGGCGCACACCACGATTGGGGTGGCGTTTTGAGTGCGGGCTGCGCTGAATCTAGAAGTCGATCGGCCTGTCGAGTTCGGTCCGGAGTAGCGGTCCCATAAGCTCTGGGCTTGCGCCCCGAGTCCCACTTCGCGCTTGCCCCCGCCCCCTGGCGCCGGCACAATCGCGGCCCCGCGGCCAGCTGGCCGACCGGTCGCGCCCATGGCCCGATTCACGCCCCACTACCCTGCCCTTGCCGGGCTTGCCGTCGCCGTCTGCGCCTGCAGTACGCCCCAAGCCGCCAAGCCAGCGGCCGGCGATGCCAGTGCGACGCCCGCGGACGCTGCCAGCACGGTCGCCGACACACAGCCAGCAGATACGGCCGCCCTCGAACCCGATGCAGTCCAAGGCGAGCCAGACTTTCTGTTTGCTGGGCCCGTCGACGCGGCGAGCACGGACGGCGTGTACCCAAAACCAGCGGCATTTTCGGTACCTGCGCCGCCCTCGCGGTTCGCGTTGCCAGCAACCGCACAGACTGGCGAGCACACCGACCCCAAGACGGGCCAGAAAGTGTGGGTGCTGCCCAACGGTCGTCTGGTTACCCCGGCAGGCAAGCAGGTGTTCTTGGGCGCCTACCCGCTAGGCGTCGCCCTGCACCCCAACGGACAGTTCGCCTACGTGGCCAACACCGGAAAGACCAAGGCTGTGCAGGTCGTCGATTTGGCCGCGGGTCAGGTCATCCAGACTGTCGGCGAGGCCTATGTCTACCGCTGGCTGTCCTGGTCGCCCGATCAGCAGTTCCTGTACGCGTCCGGTGGTCCAAAAAGCCCGAGCTTTCGCTATCAGGTGGGTGCCGACGGCAAGCTCAAGAAGGACAAGACCTACGCCGAGAAATACGGCTGCCTGGGCGTGCGGCCTAGCCCGGACGGCAAAAGCCTGTATTGCGGGGTGTTGGCGGGGGCGCTGTCGCCCACTGGCAAAAGCAAGCCGGGGCTGTGGCGGTTGGACGCCGCTACCGGCGAGGTCATCAACACGGCGATTCTGCCGCACATCCCCTATGACCTTGCGGTGTCGAACGACAAATGGGTCTATGCGGTCGCCTGGGTGCCCGGCGCGGTGTACCGCGTCGACACGCAGCTGTGGACGGATCCGACACCGGCAGACGGGCTGCACCTGGGCTTCAATGCGCAGGGCCTTGCGCTCTCTCCAGATGGCGCGCGCCTGTACGCATCGTCGGTCGAAGGGGACTTCGTCGCCGTCATCGATACCGCCAAATGGGGGGTGCTGGCCAAGGTCTCGCTGAACTTGAGCCAGGTTCCCGGGCTGGCCCCACAAGGTCGCGACCCCGGCTTCATGGCGCTGTCTCCCGATGGCGCGCGGCTGTACGTGGTGTGCGCGATGTCCAACGAGGTCGTGGT
>CAXRHS010000010.1:0-2272 GCA_964230235.1 Myxococcota bacterium | reverse complement strand
GGTCCCCAGGTCGCGGCCTCCGCGAGGGCTTCGGCGTCGCCGGCAAGCAGGGCCTTGCACAGCTGAAGTACCTCGCCGCGCAACCGCGCTTTCAACGCCTTGAGGTCGCGCGTGGGATCGCCCGCTCCAGGCCGCGTCGGCAGCAGCGACTTCGCATCAGCGGCCGACTCGGCGAAAGCGCGGCCGTCGCGCAGGGCCTCCCACTCCTCGACCAGCGAACTGTCGGTTGCCGCCAAAAGCGCCCGCAGGTAGCCGATGGCCTGCCAGACCGCGGGCGAGCGCCATCGCTCCGGCACGTTCTGAACCAACGCCTTGTAGCTGTCGGACAGGTAGCGCAGCAGCACGCCCTCCGCGGGCTCGATGGCCCAGTCGCGCACGGCTTCGTCAAACGTCGACCACTTCTCGTAGAGCGCACGCGCAACCGCCTTGGGGCGCACCGCGTCGGCGTGCAACCACGGGTGCTGGCTTGCGAACTCGTCCAGGCGCGCATACAACCAATCCGCCAGCGGCTTGGGCCAGGAGACCGCCTCCAGGCGCTCCATGCGCTCTTCGTAAGGCACGCCCTGCGCCTTGAGCTCGTTGACCAGCCGCCCTTTCTCTTCGCGCACTTGCGCCGCGAGCACCGGCGCTGGGTTGTCGAGAATCGCCTCCGTGGCGCTGAGCACGTCGGCCGCCCACAGCTCGTCGGTTGGATCGGCAGCGTCGTCGTCATCCGGCCGGGCGTCGCCGAATTGCTCGAGGTGGGTTTGGTCGAGCTTCTCCAAGCAATACACCAGATAGAGCGACAAGGCGTGGTGCAAGGAGAAGTCCTCTTGCAGTGCGGCATTGAGCCGCAAGTGGCGACGGTCCACGGTATCGCGCACCAATACGCCCACTTGCAGCAAACTGCGGCAGATGCGCCCGAATTCCCGCCGCTGTGCGAGCTTGCCGCCGTCCGTCAGGTGGCAGCGGCCGATGAGGTCGACCAACAGGCGCAGACCAAGGGCCGCATCGTCGGGACGGCCGCGCAAGACCTGCGCAATCAAGCCAGGCGTGACCTGAAACACCGGCTGTAGCGTCTCGGGCTGACCGCGCACCAGGCGCCAAAAGGTCGCCTCGTCCCAGTGCGCGTAGCCCTTTTCCGGCGGCTTTTGGCGGACAAAGTTGACCTTGCGGCCGTCGCGACCGAGCTTGCTCTCCATGCGCTTGTTGGCGACCACGTGCTCCGGGGCAAGCGCCACCACCCAGCCCTGGTCGTCAAAGCCCTTGCGGCCAGCTCTCCCGGCAATTTGTTGCAACTCGCGCACTTGCACGATGCGGGTCGCGGCGCCGTCGTACTTGCACAGCCGCGTCAACACGACCGTCTTGAGCGGGACGTTGATGCCAATGCCAAGGGTGTCGGTGCCACAAATGAGCTTGAGCAGCCCCGCCTGCGCCAGCCGCTCGACGAGGCGACGATAGCGCGGCAGCAACCCCGCGTGGTGCAGACCGATCCCGTGGCGCAGTAGCCGCTGCAGCGTCTTTCCGTAAGGGCTTGGCCAGCGTTCGCCTTTCAGCGCGTCGGCGAGCGCCCGCTTTTCATCTTTGCTGCATACATCCACCGACATCAGCGCGCCCGCGGTCTCGGCGGCATCGCGGTGACTGAAGTGCACGAGGTAGCACGGCGCCTTGCCGGCTTTGACGAGGCCGTCGACCACTTCGTGCAGCGGTTGTTCCAGATAGCTGTAGTCCAAGGGCACCGGCCGCGCGGTGGTGGAGACGTGCGCCACAGCCTTGCCGGTACGCGCGGTCAGCTCGCGGCCAATGTCCGTCATGTCACCCAAGGTCGCGGACATCAGCAGGAAAGTTGACGCCTCCATCCGCAAGATGGGAACCTGCCACGCCATGCCGCGGTCACGGTCGGCGTAGTAGTGGAACTCGTCGAGGGCCAGGTGCCACGGCCGCTGCGGCGCTTCTGGCTCCAAAGCCATCTGCATCAAGATCTCGGCGGTGCAGCACAGAATCGGCGCGCCTTTGTTGACGCTGGCATCGCCGGTCAGAAGCCCCACGTTTTCAGCGCCAAAGGTCTTGCACAGCTCAAAAAACTTCTCGTTGGCCAGCGCCTTGATGGGCGCGGTGTAGACCGTGCGTTCGCCGCGGCACAGCGCGCGATGGTGCATGGCCAGCGCAACCAGCGACTTGCCGGAGCCAGTTGGCGTCGCCAGCACCACGTGCCGACCGCTGAACAGCTCAAGCATCGCCTCTTCCTGATGGGCGTAGAGCGACAGGCCGCGGCCGGCCAGCCAGTCCACCA
>CAXRHS010000009.1:0-4017 GCA_964230235.1 Myxococcota bacterium | reverse complement strand
AGGGTTGGACGAGCGCCACAGCTTGGCGCATGGTGTCCTGCGGAGCCTCAACACCATGATTTCCAGGGAAATTCTGACACTGACGGCGACGTTCGCGCTCTCAGCGATGGCTTCGGGATGTGTGGCCACCCGTGCGCAGGTTGTCGAAGTCGAAGATCGGGTAGCGAAGCTCGAAAAGGCGCATGCCGGCGTTCTGGTCGCAGCCGATCGCGAGACCAAGCGCATGCAGGCATTGGCGACGCAGGTTGAAGAGGCGCACGGCCAACTGCGCGAAACCCTGGCGCGATCCGGCGCCCGCCTCGCGGACATGGATGCCAAGCTAGCCAAAGCGCGCGGCGAGCTGGAGGTGCTGTCGCACCGGCTGGCAACCATCGAAAAGACCGGCGGGGCTGCTGCCGATCTCGTCGCGGATGTGCGCCGTCGACTGGATCAACTGGTGGCCGACCTGCGAGACCGGGCGGGTATCGCGATCCTGGCGCTGCCGGCAGACTTGCCGGGCGACGGCGAGGGCTTTGCCAAGATGGCCGAAGACAAGCTGCTGGCCAACGACGTGCGCACCGCAGCGGCGGTCGCTGTCGAATGCCAGAAGCGCTATCCAAACACCGAGGTGGCTGGCCGTTGCGCATTCGTGCAGGCGCGCATCGCTGTCCAGGAAGCCCGCTACGATCAGGCGACCCGCATCTTGCAGAGCATTCACGACAGCCTGAACGGCAAGCCCGTGCCGGTCGTCGGCGAGTCCTTGTTGGAGATCGCGCGCATCCTGGAGCTGCAGGGTCGCTGCGCCAACGCCCAGAAAGTCCTCCGGTACATCCTCAACGACATGAGCAAGCTCGCGGCTGCCAAGACGGCCAAGGACCTGCTCGCGACTTCGCCGGGTCGGTGCAAGGAAGGCACGGGCCCCGCGGTCAAGGGGAGCGGGCCAGAGCCCAAGGCGCCGGAGCCCAAACCTGCGGTTGACCCGAAAACACCTGAGCCCAAACCAGCGCCAGAGAGCAAGGCCCCTGAGGGACCAAAACCCGCGGAGCCCAAGGCGGCCGAATCCAAACCGGTTACGTCCGAAGGCAAGGCAGCCAAGGCAGAGCCCACGCCGGCTTCGCCCAGGCCCACACCCAAGCCGGCGACCGTGATTGGACCTGACGGCGAGTCCATGCCGGCGCCAGTCACGTTTCGCTAGGTCAGCTGAAAACGTTGGCTGCGCCTGGTCGGCGCATCCGTTGCACGCCTGCTGGGTGCTGGACGCGCGGGCTGGCCAGGCGGTGCGCCGCTGCGCTGGCCGCTCAGCCTTGACGAACTATCAACTTTCAAGCTCTTACCAGGCGACCATGGCCAGCAGCAACGACCCAGTGGCGATGAACGGTCCGTGGCGCGCCATCGTCGTCGGCGGTGGGCACGCCGGCTGCGAAGCTGCGCTGTGCCTCGCGCGCTCCGGCATCGACACGCTGTTGTTGACCCAGAACGTGGACCGCATCGGCTGGATGTCGTGTAACCCGTCGATTGGCGGCATCGGCAAATCGCACCTGGTAGCCGAGATCGACGCGCTAGGCGGGCAAATGGCCCGGGCTGCCGACAGCAGTTCGGTGCACAGCAAGTGGCTGAACAGCTCGCGCGGCGTCGCGGTGCGTGCGTTGCGCGCCCAATGCGACAAGCTGGCCTATGCGACCGCGGTGCGGCGGGCGGTCGAAACCACTGCGCGGATCTGGATCAAGCAAGCCAACGTGCAGCGGTTGTGGCTCGACGGGGAGCGCCTGCGCGGTGTTGTCACCACCAATGGTCTGGGTTTTGCGGCCCAAGCGGTGGTGCTGACGACGGGCACGTTCTTGGACGCTGTCCTGCATACCGGCCTTCGCCAAGAGGTCGGCGGGCGCATGGGCGACGCCGCGGCGCACGGCCTCGGCGCACAACTGCGCGCGTTGGGTGTTGCGACGTTGCGCCACAAGACCGGGACTTGCCCGCGCGTCGACGGTCGCACGGTCGACTGGGCGGCGGTGCAGCCCGATCCGGGCTTGGACCCACCGCCGGCGATGTCGCGCGTTTCAGCCGGCGTCGCCTTGCCGCAGATGCCGTGCCACGTGACCTGGACCAACGACCAGACCCACGCCGCGATCCGCGCCAACCTCGACCGATCGCCGATGTACTCTGGCGTCATCGAGGGCACCGGGCCGCGCTACTGCCCGTCGATCGAAGACAAGGTGGTCCGTTTTGCCCACCATGATCGCCACTACCTTTTCTTGGAGCGCGAAGGCTGGCAGACCGACGAGATCTACGTCAGCGGCTTGTCGACGTCGCTGCCGGCCGACGTGCAGGTCCAGATGGTGCAGTCGCTGCCGGGGCTGCAGGCGGCGGAAATTGTGCGCTTTGGTTATGCGGTGGAGTACGACGCCGTCGATGCGCGGCAGCTCGGCCGCGACTTGCAACTCCGTGCGCTGCCTGGTCTATACCTCGCCGGCCAGATCAACGGCACCAGCGGCTACGAAGAGGCGGCCGCGCAAGGGTTGGTGGCCGGCATCAACGCGGCGTCGTGCGTGCGCGGCGAAGCGCCGGTGGTCTTTGAGCGCGGCGCGGCCTACCTGGGCGTGATGGTAGACGATCTGGTCACCCAGGGGGCCGACGAGCCGTATCGGATGTTCACTTCGCGCGCCGAGCATCGCCTGGAATTGCGCTGGTCGAACGCGGACTTGCGCCTGACGCCCCACGGACGGCGGCTGGGCCTGGTCGACGATGCGCAGTGGCAGCTTTTCGAACGTCGCGAGGCCCGGCTTGGGCGCGCCCGCGACCTGTTGCACGCGACGACCGTGCGGCCAAGCCGCGACCAGCTGCCGCAGATCGAAGCACTGGGCGCCGGCGCGCTCGGTACGCCGGCGACTTTGGCGCAGCTGCTGTGCCGGCCCAACGTGGGGTGGGCGCAGATTGCGCCGTGGTGGCCGGCCGAGGCCGCCGACCTGGAACTGGACGACGACGACTGCGAAGAACTGGTGACCGAGGCCCGTTACGCTGGCTATGTTGAACGCGAGCGGCGACGTCATAGCCGCAGCGGCAAGCTGGAGCACTGGCCCATTGCCGCCGATTTCGCTTTTGGCACGGTCGGCGGGCTGTCGGCCGAAATCGTCCAGAAGCTCAGTCAGGTGCGGCCCGAAACCCTGGGCCAGGCTGCGCGGGTTCCTGGCGTCACGCCCGCCGCGATCCAGGCGCTTGGCTTCGCGCTGCGCAAGGGCGTGGCCGCGCAAGGCGCATCGCAAGGTTCATCAGGCTGATCTCGTTCGCATGGGTCGCCAAAAAAGACGACCCCCGCACGGCGCTCGAAGGACTCGGTCGGTTCGACCTTGACCGACACCGTGCGGGGGCGATGATGTCCGGGTTGTTTCTGGCGGCTGGATTCCTTGCGAGAATCGCCCCATGGTAGCGATCCGGGCTCTTTCGCCGCGGCGGCTGGTTCAGGGTCACCCCGTTGCCGTTCGCCTTGGCGCTTCGAGCAGCCCGGCCCGGGCCAGTGGGAACCGCTAGCGCAACATCACCTCACCGGTCGAAAGGGCGCCGCCGAAGCGGCTTTGCATGTGACTACAATCGCAATGCACTGGATCACCTCCTTTAGACCGGCAAGATGCACATCTCGGAAACCGACCGCGGGGCGCTCGCGACGGTGCCGATCCGCCCGCGTGCCCCTGCCCCCGGCCGGCGACCCGCCCGCCGGGAGATGTCGGGTGGTGAGCCCGACCGGTATCGGCGTTGCGAAGGCGCCGAGTGACCGGCCGCCAGCATAAGCACCCGTTCACGGGGGCGCAAGTTTGGCCGCGCTGAGGTGGCATGGTATGACGCCTGGGCCGGCGAGCGAGCGGCGTCGTTGTGGAGATTCAAGATGTTGTGGGGAAATCGCCCAGACGGGGTGCCGGTTCGCGACCTGTCGCCGATGCGCCGGTTGATGCCGCTGCTGATGCCAGGCCGCAATAGCGCCGTCGTCTACCACCACCAACAGCTGGACTTGACCCGCACGCTGCCGTGGCTGGCGGCGCGCAGCGAGCG
>CAXRHS010000008.1:0-6994 GCA_964230235.1 Myxococcota bacterium | reverse complement strand
TCTTGTGCGCTGCGCGGTGGCGTTGCGTCGGCGAGCGCCGCGCCCGGCTTGGGGTGATGATGACCAACCGACAACGCCCGCGCGGCCGGCGAATCGCGCATCGGCAGCGCGGTCCGCAGCTGCCCATCAAAGGCCCGCAGCGCGCCCGCCACCGCCGCGGCAGTCGGGACCAGACCAATCTCGCCGACCCCTTTGGCGCCAAACGGCCCTTCTGGCTCAGGGTCTTCGACCAGGATGATCTCGATCGGCGGCACATCGCGGCTGCGCAACGCCCCCAACTCGCGCAGCTTGTGGGTCACCGGAACGCCGGCCTCGCAGTCGAGCGACTCGGTCAGCGCATAGCCCAGGCCCATGACCACCGCGCCGTGCAACTGGCCCACCACCGCGGCCGGGTTCAGGGCCCTGCCGACATCGTGCGCCGCCACGACCCGCAGCAGGCGACCCTGGTCGTCGAGTTCGACCAGTTGGGTGGCAAATCCAAAGCTGGTGTGGGTCTTGGGATCGAGCACGTCGAGGCCGGGCGCCGAGGTGTCGTCGATGCGGACCTCGCCGGCAAAGACCTGCCCGGTCAGGTCTGCAAGCGTGTGACCCTTCAAGCTGGCGTGCAGAGCTTGAGCCGCCGCCTGCACCGCGCGACCGGATAGCAGGGTGCCGCGCGAGCCGGTGGTCTGGCCGCAGCCGAGCGCAAAGGTGGTGTCTACTTTGGGTCGGAACACCGCGGCCGGCAGTCCGGTGACTTCGACCGCGCACTGCACCAGCGCAGTCAGCAGACCCTGACCCATTTCTGAGAAGCCATTGTACAGGCTGATGGTGCCGTCGGCCTCGACCACCAGCCGGGCGCGGCCAAACTCGACTGCGCCGTTGCCCAGGCCGCTGTTCTTGAGCCCGCAGGCGATGCCGACCGCGTGGCCGGCGGCCACAGCAGCGTCCCAGTGGGGGCGGATGGCCGCCAGTGTCTGGCGCAAACCAACGGATTTCTTGAGGACCTGTCCGGTGCTGTAGCGGTCGCCGACTTGCAGCGCGTTGCGGTCGCGCAGGGTCCAGCGGTCCAGGCCCACGCGCTCTGCCAGCAGGTCGATGCACGCCTCGATCGCGAACGCCGCCTGACAGACGCCAAAGCCGCGCATGGCGCCGCACGGCGGGTTGTTGGTGTAGGCGGCGCGCGCTTCGATATCCACCACCGGCACCCGGTACGGGCCGCAGGCGTGGCCTGCCGCGCGTTCCAGCACCTTGCCGCCGACCGAGGCGTAGGCGCCCGAGTCGCCGAGCAAGCGCGCGCGCACTGCGGTCAGGTGCCCCTGGGCGTCACAGCCAACTTGGTAGTCCAACGCAATCGGGTGCCGCTTTGGGTGCATGCGCACCGACTGCTCGCGGGCCAACACCAGCCGCACCGGTTCGCGGGTCATCGCGCACAGCAGGGCAGTCTGCGCTTGAACCGACAGGTCTTCTTTGCCGCCAAAGCTGCCGCCCGATGCGACCTGCTCGACGTGGACGCGGTCAGTCGGCCATGCCAGCATCGCCGCAATCGCGCGCTGATCGTCAAAGATGCCCTGGCCCTGGCTGTAGACCCGCATCCCGTGGGTGGTCGGCTCGGCGAGGCAGGCTTCGGGCTCCAAGAACAGGTGTTCGATGCGCTGGGTCTGCCAGCGGCCGCTGACCGTGTGGGCGCTCTGGCGCAGCGCCTGGTCCGCGTCTCCGCGCCGCAAGATGGTGTGCGACAGCAGGTTGGCATGGACCGGATTGACCTGGTCCGCCCCTGGTTGCAGGGCCGCCAGCGCGTCGAGCACTGCGGGCAACGGCTTGTAGTCGACGCGGACCAGCTCGGCAGCGTGGCGGGCGGTCGCTTCATCGACTGCGGCCACCGCAGCCAGCACATCGCCCACGCAGCGCACCTGTTCGCCTTCGGCCACGAAAATCGGCCAGTCCGGGTAGATGAGCCCCTGCCAACGTTCTCCCGGCACGTCGCGCCAGGTCGCCACCGCCATCACACCGGGCAGGGCACGCGCGGCGCTGGTGTCGATGGCGACGACCTCGGCCCGCGCATGGGCGCTCAGCACCAGCGCGCCATGCAAAAGCCCGGCCCGGTCCAGGTCGGCCACGAACGGCTTTTCGCCCAACGTCGCCGCCAATGCCGCCGGATTGGGCAGCGACTGTCCACCGCGGCCGTCGTTCGCCAGCACGGGCAACTCCGCCTCACCGCGCAGCACCTGGGCGTACAGGTCGACCGCTTCGAACACCTTTTGGTAGCCGGTGCACCGGCACAGGTTGCCGTCCAGGGCTTTGGCAAGCTCGCCGCGGGTCGGGTTTGGATGGTGGCGCACGAACGACACCGCCCGCAGCGCAATGCCGGGCGTGCAAAAGCCACACTGCACACCCGCGCAGGCGGCCATGCAGGTCGAAAGCACCTGGCGTTCGCGCGCAGTCACCCCTTCGAGCGTGGTGATGCGGTGGCCGGCGACGCGGTCGGTCTGCAGCAGGCAAGTGGTCTTGGGATGGTCGTCGACCACCACCAGGCAGCAACCGCACTGGCCTTGCGGCGCGCAGCCGTCTTTGACCGACCGGATGCCAAGGCGCTCGCGCAGCGTGTGCAAAAGCGTCTCACCGGCCCGCACCCGGACGCGCACTGGCTGGCCGTTGAGCTCAAACGCGACTTCGAGCAGCGCGGGGTCGTGCATCGCAGCCTCAGGTTGCGGCAAACAGCGGTACGAAGCGTGCGATGGTGGCAATCGCAAACCGCAATTCGCGCAAGTCGACGTTTTCGCCAATCTTGTGGGTGTTCTGCTCGACGCCGGCGCCGATGCCGAACATCGCGGGATGCTTGACCGCCCCCGACACCACCCAGCGCTTGCTCGGCGGCACCACAAAACGCGTGTCGTGGACCGGCACGGGCACGCCCACGCCATCGGTCGAGAAGATCCAGCGGTCCACGCGCGGTTCTTTGCGCAGATGCCCGCCCGGGATAGGCCGATCTACGACTTCGGGCGACACCACCCGCCGATAGGCCTCGACCGCGGCGGCGATCGCCGGGTGGTCGGGAGGCGTCACCCAGCCGGGGTAGATTTGCGGGTTGTCGGCCAGGCAGCCCGTCCAGGTCTTTTCGCGGTACTGCGGGACCGACACCGCAACCTGCAAGCCAGCCGCGCGTGCGGCGGCGACCGCCGGCAGCGCCTCGATGTCTGCCAGTGCCTTTTCGGGGGTTTCGCCAATGGTCAGCCGTCGGTCGAACCGAAACAGCATCCGCTCGGGCACCGCGCAGTCGCTCGGCGTGTCGAGGTGGGCCCATGAGCCCGTGCGGGTGCCGTGGCCCAAGAATGGGTGGTCGAGGAACCCGTCGCGCCGTTCATACGCGGCCGCAGCCTCCGCCAGGATCCGGCCTCCCCACTCCAAGGGGTTCAAGCCCATCCACGGCATCGAGCCATGGCACGACTTGCCGCGCACTTCGACCTCGATCTGCATCCGGCCGCGCTGACCGCGGTAGATGCCGAGCGCACCCTTGTTGGCGTCGCCGGTGCCTTCGGTCAGGATCACCACATCGGGAATGCGCTCGGGCGGCGCCCCCGGCAGCTCGCAATCGACGATGTGCTTGGGACCGCCGCCGTCGTTGTCTTCTTCGGCGACCGTCGCAATGCCGACCACGATGGCACCGCGCAATGCGCCCAGCGGTGCGAGTTCCAACAAAATCCGCGTGACCACAATCTGCGACACCACCCCAGCCAGCTGATCGGCCGAGCCGCGGCCCCACAACAGGTGGTGCCAGTCCGAGTCCGCCGGCAGCCAGCCCAGCTCGCCGCGCAGGAATTCGCGGTTGACCCGCGCGGCATCGACCATTCCCAGGTACGGGTCCAAGCCACCGCCGGTCTTGGTGCGCCAGCCGTCGCGCAGGGCCCGCACGGTGTCGCTGTGCCCGTCGAGCCAGATGACTTTCTTGTCGGCAGGCGCCATGCCGTCGCTCGGGTCTTGCACCGTCCAACGCAGATTGCCAAAGGCGTCAAAGCCCACGTCGGCCGGATCGCGCACGGCCTTGTGCGCCACGATGGCATCGCGCAAGCCTTGCAGACGCGGACCTTCGTGGTTCGACAGGCCGCACAGCGGGTCGCCGCCGGCGTCGACTGCGCGATCCACGCAGTCGTGCGGCACCCGAATGGCCTCGCGCAAGAGGGCGGTGGCCAGCGGCAGGTCGCGGGCGGCCAGGCGCCGGATTTCGCGGTCCAAGCTATCGTCCACGGTCTACCCCTGTTTTTGCAGTTGTTTGAGCGCCCGCCACAGTTTGGGCACTTTGGCCACCGCCAGCGCCGCCATGATGACGTAGAGCTTCTTTTGGGCCTCGCACGCCACATCCAGCCGCACCCGGTCCATGACGCCCGCGGACACTTCGGCACCGATGTCGGCCGGCAGGCAATGCAGGTACAAGGCCTTGCCGTCGCGGGTCAGCGCCATGCGCCGCTCGTCGCAGATCCAGTCGGTATGGGCGGCATTTTGGGCCAGCATGCGCTTTTCGATTTCCGCCAGCGCCTTCTTGTCGGTCGACGCTGCCACGCGCTCTTGCATCAGCGCCATCGGCCCCCAGCTTTTCGGATACACCACGTCGGCGTTGGCAAAGGCGTCGTCCATGTCGTGGGTGATGGCAAAGCTGCCGCCCGACCGCTCGGCGTTCTGCTGCGCCCACGCCATCGTTTCGGGCAGTAGCTCGTACCCCGGCGGATGCGCCAGCACCACTTCGGCCCCCCAGCGCGACAGCAGCATCGCCTCCCCCTGCGGCACGCTCAGCGGCTTGGCGTAGCTCGGCGAATAGGCCCAACTGATGGCGATCTTCTTGCCGCGCAAGCTGCCGTCAAAGCGCTGCCGCAGCCACTGCAAATCGGCCAGGGCCTGGGTCGGGTGGTCCACGTCGCACTGCAAGTTGACGATCGGCACCGCCCGCGGGTCGTCGGTGTCGCGCAGGTAGCTGTCGATGCCGCCCTTGAGCTCGCGCAGCATGGTCTGACCCTGACCCAAGATGGTGTCGTGGCGCACGCCGAGCGCATGGGCGTTCATGCCGAGCATGGCGCCGGTCTCGCCTGCCGTCTCGCCGTGCGCAATCTGGGTGCTACTGCCGTCGACGATGACCGGTTGCATGCCCAGCCGCGCCGCTGCGCCAGCCCACGCGCTTTTGGTGCGGGTCGAGTTGTCAAAGAACACCGCATAGGCCAGCTGCGCCGGCAGCAGGTCGCAGCGCACGCCCTGGCGGTCGAGCCGCTCAAAGGTCGCGGCAACAGCCAGCAGCGCATCGATCTCGGCGTCGCTGAAGTCCTGGGTCAACAGCAGGCTTTTGCCGCTCATGCCGTCCAGGGTCGCCTTGTCGGGTTTGTTGTAGGTGGTCGGGCGCTTCACGAGTTGGCTCCGGGTCCGCGGGTTGCGGACAGGTAGGTGCTGGCATCGGCGTGCCCCAAGCCGGCGGCGATGGCGCGCAACGGGTCGGCATCCGGGTCGCCGAGCGCCACGGTGCGGCCGTCGCGGCGCAGCCTGCCGTCGCTGCCATCGGGCGCCAACCACACACCGTCGCGCGGGGCTGCCGCCTCGAAGCTGGCGAGGTCCGCGTACACGCGCGGCTTGTCGCGGTTGGGCGCGCCCTGGTCGGGGCAGAACACTTCGCAGTTGCCGCAGTCGTTGCAGGCGTCGGCGTAGACCGCAATCTGGTGGCGGCCATCGGGTGCCGCGTAGCCGAACACCGCGGTGTTGGGGCACACCGCAAGGCACTTGTCGCAGTTGGTGCAGTCAAACAGCTGCAGCGGTCGCTCCAGCTTGCGCGGCGGCTTGCGGTTGCGCTGGGCGGCGTAGCGCGGATCGCGGGCGGCGCGCTCCGCGTAGAATTGCGCGTTGCACACCAGGGCACTCTGCACCCAGCGCGCCATCGCCTCGTGGCTGCCGACCACTTCGCGCAGGTCGCCACCGCTGTCCAGCCGCTGCCGCAAGGTCTGCTCGGCCAGTGGACTTGCCAGCCCAGCGGCTTGCAGCGCCCGTTCGGCGTTGCCATAGGCCTTGATGGCGAATTCGTCCAGGGCGGAGGCGCCAACCGACCGCATGCGTGCGCCAAGGTCCGCGAGGTAGCCGTGCACGCGACCATAGCCGCCGGGCTGCAACAGGTCGCTGCACACCGTCGCCGGCACCAACCCCAAGGCGACGGCATCGGGCAGGTTCTTGCGGTCGAGGCCGCCCGAGAACGACAGCGGCAGGTCGCCGCCCCAGGCCGCGCGCGCCTTGGCGACCAGTTCCATGGCCAGCACATGCAGCGGCGCTCCGGACAGGTACATGCGCGTCTGGTCGGGCGCGAAAAAGTCCTTGTGGTTTTCGACAACCAGGGAGTTGCAGAACTTGACGCCAAAGCCGTGGCCGACGCCGGCGGCCACCTGCCGCAGCCGCCCGACCAGGTCGTCGATTTCCGCCCAGCCCGGGTCGGCGGCAAATGCGTCGTCGGGCACCCGCAACTCGGCATAGCCCAGCTGGTCGTGCAGCAGTTCCAGCGCTCGCCGCTTGCCGAGTAGCGTCGGGTTGAGCTTGAGCGTGACCGCCATGCCGACGTCTTGGAGCAAGAAGCGCGCAATGGCCTCGATGTCGCCGGGCGGGCAACCGTGAAACGTCGAGACCGTCACCGACCGCGACAACGCGCGCGGCAGGGGCACCTCGCGCAGCGTGCCGAACTCGGCGGGCAGCTCGCGCCGCAGTTCGTCCGCGACCGCCCGGCAATCGGCCATGGTGTCGAAAAAGCCGCGCAGCTTGTCGGACCGCACCCCCGCCAGGTCGTAGCCGACGCTGCAGTCGAACACCACGTCGCCCGCATCGGCTGGCAGCTCCAGGTCGCCCGCCGCGTGCAGCATCGCCATCAAGAGCGCACCCTTGACGTACTCGCGCGCCGACTCGTGCAACCGCAATTCTTGGGACCACTCGACGTTGAAGCCCACGGTCGCCATGTCGATGCACGGCCGCGGACTTGCCAGGTAGTCTCGGACCTGCACGG
>CAXRHS010000007.1:0-12301 GCA_964230235.1 Myxococcota bacterium | reverse complement strand
TCATTACGACCTATCACCGCGAGTCGCATTGGATTGTCGACGCCACGCCGATGCTTTTCTTGCTGGCCAAGGGCGGCAAGCACCACTTTCGCTGGGACTTTGCGCCCAGTTGGAACAAACAGCCGACCGAAACCCGGCTGCGGCTGCACCTGGCCAAGACTGGCGCCGCCAGCCGACCCGTCGCCGGAACCTACCTTTGGGACGGCGCCGGCTGGAACAGCAAATACGACGCCGCGCATCCAGACGTGCAGGCGACCATTCCGGCGACCGCCAAGAAAGTCGAGCTGTTTGCGCTGGTGACCGGCCATGGCGCCGACAAAGCGACCCAGTGCGCGGAGTTCTGCAACCACCAGCACCACGTCACCGCCAACGGTACGCCGTACAAGCTCGAATTCCCGATGGCCGGCACCCAGAGCCAGTGCGTGCCGCAGATGACCAAGGGCATGACCCCCAACCAGGGCGGCACCTGGTGGTTTGGCCGCGGCGGCTGGTGCCCGGGTCAGCAGGTCGAGCCGTGGCGGGTGACGCTCGGCGCCGAAGCCAAGCCGGGCACGACCGTGACCTTGAACTACAAGGGGATTTTCAACGGCAAGGCGCCGCCCGACGGCGAGGGCAATATCCACCTGGTCAGCTGGCTGGTGGTGTACGAATAGCCAGGTGTCACCCGCAAACAGCCAGCCATGGGCCGGGATGACGTTGGAATCGCTGAGGACTTCGATATTGACCAGCCTGACTGCGCCGGGCGACCGTGGACGTCGGCGCGGCGAGGGTGGCAGGTTGCGCTCAGCCGACGCGGTCGGGCCATGCTGTGTCGAGTGGCCAGGCTTCGGTGACGACAAAGGCGGCGTGGCTACGGCGAGCGTTCAAAGCAGTTGTCGTTGTGCCACTGCAGCAACTTCGGGTCTGGCCGATCGCCTTTTCGTGCTGGCAGCCGCACGGGCTTGCCGTGAAACTCGTAATAGACCTTGCCATTGTCGAACTCTTGCTTGAGCCGTTCGCTGACGACGAATTTGAGGTCGGGCGTCACGGTTGCGTAGCCTTTGTCGAAGAGCCGGTGGACGTCAGTGCGCAATAGCAGTCCATTGACGACGGCGTGCATGCCCTCGGCGGCAAATGGGCGTATGTGCGCTGCGTCCAGCACCGGTAACGAATGTTCGCCGGTCACGGCGCAGGCCCGGCCATAGGCATCGGTTACCGCAAGCCGAAACGCACCCTGGCCAAGGCGTGGCCGAATTTCGACCGGGTTGCCGTACTTAGCGGGCGCAAGCACAGGATCCAAGCGCGGCAGGGCTTGCAGGTCATGGAGTTCGAGCACGCGCTGGATGCAGTCGTCGAAAACCCGTTTGCCTTCACCTTGATCAATGTCGAAGCTCGCTCCAGAGGTCCAATTGCCGTGCCAACCGCTCGGTTCGCTTACCCACATCGACTCAGGAAAGAACACCGGATGAAACAAGATGACGCAGTTCAGGTCGTCGTGCACAGGCGTGCCGAGCTTTTGGCGGTACGCGAAAATCGCGGATCGAAAGGACGAATAGGACGATGTGCCATTGGCTTCGCCAAAAGTGTCCCAAACGGTGGTCAGCGGTGCCGCGACATAACGCGCGAAGAAGCCTATCCCTGCGACTGCACAATGCGGCGACTTCAGCCGAAGGAAGAACGGTGCGCCGGGCTCGATGACCCGAAATGTGCGCAGCTTGCCGGGCTGCCAAAAATTGACCTCCTCTAGTTGGCCTTTCGAACGCAAGAAATCGAACCACGCTTTGTCGGTGTTTCCAATGAAACCCTTACGCATTCGAACTCCCAAGGTGGCGCATGCTCGCAGATAACGGCAGTTTCTTCAGCTTGTCCGTCTTCCCTCGCGCCGACCGCCAGCAGGTAGTATCCAATCAGGCGGCGGGTGGTCACCCGACCAAACTTCCAATATTCACGCACTTGCTGCCCGCCGCCACGACGTTGACTTTGGGCGAGAACCCATGGGTACGGGCGAATTGGCATAGCGCGGCAGCTCGTTGTTGCTGCGACCCGCTATTGGGCACGATGACGCCATGCCAGTGCACGGGCCCGCAATTGGCCGGCAGTTGCGCTTTGACCAGCCGAAGCCCGACCGCCAACTGCTTGCAGGCGTCAGTAATGTGATTGCCTTTGAGCTCAACGAGAACGATATGAACGCCATCGGCCTTACGCCAATAGAACACGCCGTCGAGAATCTGGCCTGCGGACTCAGGATGCCCGAGCCTGTGCCGCGCGAGCTTGGTGTCCGTTTCGTGTGCAAGCACTGCTTCACCGGGCCCGGGCCGGATTTCCACGGCCTTGCCGTTCGCGCGCAGGGTCGTTGCCACCGGCGCAGCGAGGCCGCTGAGTCCCGCCAAAGTCGCGGCGCATGGGTCGGTCATTCGGCGTTCAAGACGTCGGCGTATAGGTTGGTAACGTACTCGGATACCTCGCCGAAAGTGCCCCAGTCCACGATCTTGTTCCTGCGGTTGACGATGTCCTTGACCCGGCCGGTACTTGTGGTTTCGTACACGGCAACGGATTCGGGGTTGATGATCGCGCGACTATCTTGCAATTTCAGCAGTGTCGAGACCTTGGCTTTGGCCGCAGGCTTGAGCGCGTGCATCGCCATCAGGTTGTTCAGGTGGTCGACGATGTACGGGCTGTGCGTCGTCACAAACACCCGCACGCCCAGGTTTACCAGGATCGCCAGCCCTTCGGTAATGCGGGCTTGGTTCTCGGGGTGCAGGTTGATCTCGGGTTCGTCGATGACCAACGTCGTGCCGGCGTTCGCCCGCTGCGAAACCCACTGCAACACTGGCGCAAGTTGCTTGATCGAGGTTGCGGCGTTCGCCAATGGGACGACCTTGCCATTGCGCAACTTCAGCTCTGGTAGCGGTATCGTGTGCCTGCGGTTCCAGACGACCCGGTGTCCGTCTTGCATACGGTCGACGAGTGTTTCTGCAAGTTTGGCGAACTCGGTCGCCGCGCGGCGCGTCAGATGCGGCTCCATTTCGACGGCGGCGTAGACCGCGTCCAGAAGGTCCAACATCGGGCTCCCATTGACCTCCGGCGCTGGCAGTGCCAGGGCAGTCTCCTGCAAGTTGTCGAGTTCAGCCAGCCCGATCGCCGCCCGCGACCACATCGGCAAGTACTCAAACATACTCGTGCGTTCTGCTGGGAAAATGACTACTTCACCGGCGCCATGGCGAGCGAGCAACTGCCGACGGGCGGCGCGCTGCGGAACCGCCAGTTCGGACTCGCCGTCACCGGTAGCTGGCGCAAACTTCATCCACAGGTTCGTCCAGTCTGCCTCATTTGGGTGGCCATCCGCTGGCCGGGCAGTACCTGCTGGATCCTCGGTGGACGCGCTCGCCGCGGACTGCCATGCGCCGCGCCACAGTTCCGAAAAGTCCGGCATCGTCGCTGCGCGCGTCTGCCCAGGGCCAGTCGGCACGAGCAACTTGCGGACCTGCGTCGAAGTACGCCGCATCGCGCGGTACACTGTGTACGCGATGTGCGATTTCCCAGTATTGTTCGGTCCAATCACCACCGTCAGCGGCCGAATATCGAGCGTGGCCTTTTTGATCGGCCCCAGATTCTTGAACTCCGCTTTCACGGCGCACCTTTTTGCGTATCGCAGCGCCGGCAATCACCAAGGGCAACGCGGCGGTCACGATGCTACGCCAACTGTGCGCGATGGCAACGGTGCCCGTTGAACCGTGTGGCAGCGTTCACGTGCGCCGATGCGTGCAACTGGCTTTTGGCGGACGAATAGCCCGGGTCAGTACCGCACGCCCAGCGCAAGCCCCAGCGGCGCCGAAGCCGCGCCACTTTCGCCGTCGCTGAAGTGGTACCAGCCGTCCGCGATCCACACGACGTCGCCCATCGGCCAGTCCATGCCGACCGACAGGGTGCCGAGCATGGCGCCGCGCAAGATGTCGGCGCCTTCGTCGACGCCGCACGCCCCATCGCGAACGTCAGGCGTCTGCCAATCGGCGCACGTCAGGAACACGGTCTGCAAGCCCGGGCTGTAGGGCACGATTTGCATGCCAAGTCCGAGGTTCAGGTGCACCTCCGGACGCAAAGTGAGCACGGCCTGTGCGAAAAGCGCGGTGCGAAACGCAACTTCGGCATCTCGCCGAATGAAGGCATCTTGAAAGCGCTGCCACCTTCCGTCGGGCGCCTCCACACCGTCTCGTTGGGCCTGGGTCAGCGGGTTACGGAGGTCCGCCTCCCAATTCGTCGGGTCGCGCTGGCGGACCCAATCGGTGACCCGCACCATGCGCGCCCACGGCACCCGGCCTACGCCAATTTCACTTGAAAACCGAAGCGAATGGGCGCCAATTGGAATGCGATTGCGCAGCGTCAGACCGCCCCAGATGGAAGTGGATTCGGTCAGTTCTCCCTTGTGGATGCCAGTTGCGGTGTCGCTCGCGAGCGCGCGGTGGCCGAGATCGCCCCATAGACTCAGGTCCGAGTGCGAGGCCAAGGCAACACTGGCAGCGCCGCGCAGCAACGTCGCCGGCACCGTGTGGCTGGCGCGCGCCGTTCGGGATTGCACAGCTTCAGGCACCCAACCGCCGCTGACGTCGCCCTGTACGGACCAGACCCCGCGCTCCGCCATCGGCCCCAGAATGCGCGGCCCAGTCGGCGCCGGTATCAGCGCCACCTGGTCCACGCGCACGACCCGGTTGATGTTGCAGGCCGGCGCGACCGTCAAGGCCGAAAGCGCGGCCACGGCCAACGCCAGTGATTTTGCGGTGTCGGTCATGTCAGTGAGCCGATGGCGGATCTCGTGCGCCACCGGTTGGCAGCGTACGGACGGCCGCGGCAAAGCGCAACATCGCAGCACCAGGCTGGTTTGGCAAAATCGATGGCGGCCGCAGACAGCGACTTCCCGCCTTGACCCTGTCCGCCCCCGGGCCTACCATCACCGACCGCAAGGCGGGTTTGCACAAGGAGAAACCATGCGCCAGTCACTCATCGTTAGGGCCCGTGTCAAATCGATTCGATTTTCCACGTTGGCCCGCTGCCTGCCAAGTGGGTCGCAAGCTCGCGACTTTGCAAGTCGACTCGCCGCTCCGCTCCGCGCTCCTGTCGGTCGACTTGTTTTTGCACGGGTCCTCAGCCCCGTCGCGTTGTTGCTGATTGCCGCTTGCGGCGCACCCCAACGCACCACCGCCGAACCGCCTGCGGCCAGCAGGTCGGACCCGGGCGCGGCCGGCGCCGGCACCCAGACCGTATTCGGATCCACCGGCCGCGCCAGCGCCAAGGCCTTGCGCGGCGAGATCTTCGACCTGCCTGACAGTGCCGACAAGCTGCCGGACTTTTCCACGCTGCGGCCGACGGGTGCCATCTTTGCCGAAAAGTTCGACGTGCCCAACCGCGCATTCGACGAAGGCTTTCCGGGCGTGACCTCGCGCTTTGAGTGGTTTGCGCTGCGTTTCATGGGCGACTGGACGCCCAAAGCGGCGGGCAAGTGGTCGTTCCGGTTGGCGGCCGACGATGGTTCCAAGCTGCTCATTGACGGTAAGCTGGTCATCGACAACGACGGCGTGCACGGCGAGCAGGACGTGGCGGGCGAACTGGAGCTCACCGCGGCACCGCACCGGGTCGAACTGCAGTATTTCCAAGGTCCTGCGACCCAGGTCGCGCTGCAGTTGTTCGTCACCCCGCCCGCTGGAACCGAGCACATCTGGACCGTCGAGGACTGACATCGGTGGCCACGGCCTGACCGGCTCCCGCGAGTTGCATGCAAGAGTCCACGCTGCTGCCGCTGCTACTGGTGACCGCAGTCGCCGCCCCGGTGCTGGCGCGGTTGGGGGCGTGGCGAATCGGTCGCTTGGTCGACGCGCGCCCCGGCCACGCCCGCAAGCACGTGCCGTCGCTGCCGGTGGTGCCCGCCGCGGCCCAGTCCGACCGCGCGGCTTTGCGCTTCGAAGCTTCGGTGCGGCTGGCAGAGCGGCGCGCGGTGCTCCTGCTGACCGACGGTGCGGCGGATGGCGTCTGCGTCGAGGCCAGTGAGCTAGCAACGCGCCTGGCCGTCCACACCGAGGTGGCCACCGCGTTGCTGGCCGACTGGCGGGCGAGGCTGCCGTGTCGCTTGCGCGTCACCCGCAGCGGGCGGTTGCTGCACGACTTTGCGGTTACCGATCTCAAGACCGCCGTCCGCGACGCTTGGCATGCGTGGCCGCAGCGGGTTGCGTTGTGGCTTGCGGCGATCCTGGCCAACCTGGGCGCCTTGTGGTGGGTGGTGGTCGGCATCGCCGTCGGCGTGGTGGCTTTGCGCGACGTGCTGGCCGCCGAGACCAACGAAGCGCGCCTGGCGATGGCTGCGCTCGGTATCGGCGAGTTCGTCGGCGTGTACCTGGCGGCCCAGGTCGGCGCCTGGTTGGTGGCGCTGATGGCGGCGGCGCCCGGCCCGAAGCTGGCGCCAAAACCGGAGGGAAGCCCGCGGCGCACACTGCGAATTGGAAAGGGAAAGTCCGCCACCGCGGCGCCGCCAGCGGTCAAGCAGAAGCCCAGCGAAGAATCGTCGGGGTTCGCCTGGGGCGACCTCGTGCCCTCGAGCATTGATGTCGATGGCGAAGGTTGCGTGGCCGTTTTGGCGATTATCGCCGTACTGATTCTGGTTGCGCTGGTGGCCGGCAGCCTGGCGGTAGTGGTGGTGTGGCTCATCGGGCTGTGGCGAGCAGTGGCGCGGTTGGGTGAACCGGAGCGCAACCTGCACCCGGCAGTGTGGGTCTGGCGCGCCGAACTGGCGAGTCCGTGGGAGCGCTGGCTGCCGACCAACGACCTTGCGGTGCGCCTGGTGCGCGCATTGCGCCGCCACTTGCAGGGCCGGCCGGGCGACGACCACCTGGCACAGCGGGTGCTGGCGCGGGCGCGCCGCCAAGCTGGGATGGTCGCGGCGCTCGACATCGCGCTGGATACCACGCTGGACTTGCGCGAGGCCTTGGACGTCGGCAGCCGTCTGGTCGCCCTGCACGGCGGCGACCTGCGGGTCAGTGACGCGGGCGACATTGCCTTCTGGTTTCCGCCCGAGGCTTGGCAAGGCAGTGCGGCCGAGCCAGAGGAAGTGCCGCTTGAGTACCTTGGCGATCCAGCGCAGTTGCTTGAACCCAAGCGGCTGGCGGTCAACGTGCCGGGCCTGACCCTTGACCATTTGGGCGGCGCGATGCGGTTGGCCGGCGGGCCGTGGATGACCTTGGCCGTGTTGGCCATCGTGGTGCTCGAGCAGGCGACCGGCATCCCGGTGCGCGGCATCGACTTGAGCCTTGCCGCGCTGTTTTGCGCGCTGTCGCCGGGAACGCTCATCCTGGCCGCGGTGACGATGCGCACCGTTCGCCAGTCTGCGCGGGTAGGGCTGCTGCGCGATGCCCGCCGCGTGACCGTGCACGCGCTGCGACAGACGCTGGCTGCAGGCGAGGCCACCTTCGATGCCAACCTGGTCGTCGGCCAGTTGACCCAGGCGACCGCCCGGCTGCGCGGTGCTTTCGCCGCCGACGACTACCGCAGAGAGGTGGAGGCGATGCTCGTGGACCTCGGTCTAGAGCCCAGTCTGCACGGAAAGGCCGGCAACCGCTGGAACATTCAAGCTCTACGGGCAAGGCTGGCGGCGCTCTCTGCGCTCGGCACGGCAGAGTCGAAAAGCGCTCCGATGGGCCAGGACGATGTCGTCTTTGATTCGGCGGCTGAGGGCCTGGGTTAGTCAGCGAAGCCGAGCCAGTGGGGCAAACGGCCCAGCCAATGTCTAATCCAGCGCACGGCTCCTTAGGACAGCATTGACGGCAATTGCCTTGGCAGCCTGCAACTTTGCCAGCATCTTCGCACCAACGGAGTCACGTCGCTCCCGGCTCTCAAAGGGTGCTCGCCAGGGCCAGGTTTCGCCGGTCGAAAAATCGTACATGGCCAGCACTTCGTGGGGCTTGCTGCGGAAGGCAAGCGCAGAAACGTGTTCGGTCCGGCTATCGTACACGACAAAATCCGCTTCGGTCAGGCGTGTCCCAATGGGCACGGCGACAATCGGGTAGGGCAGCGACTGGCTAACTGGCCAGTCGTTGATAACGACGCGGTACTTCAGCACCATTTGAATTTCCTGAAACGTGTCCTTTCGGACTTCAAAGCTGGCATCGACGCCGGGATCGGCGGGCAGCCTGGCCACCAAGACGTCCCCCGACAACAGCCATGGAAGCAGCGCGATGAACACGACGACGACCACAAGCAAGCCAGCGATGGCAATGGCGAGGCGACGTTTCATGTCCGGCTCCGCGGACACCACCCGCGTTCGCCGTGGAGGCATCGCCAGGCTGGCGCCGGTCGTTCTTGAGCCGGGAAGGCGGGTGCAGTGCGTCTGCGCTGCCGGCAACTCATGCGCCTGCAGAGCCAACTACGGACGGACATGGGCCGGCTGAGACGGTCAGGCAGGATAGATGGCAATGGTGCAGGACGGAACGCCAAAGTCACCTCGCACCGACCGACGCGGAGCCAAACGCACCAAATGAACCGCCGCGCCCTCCTGGCCCTCCGGACAACGACCGGATCGCGACCGTGCTTCGCGGCCTTGCGGCCGACCAAGCGAACCACAGGCGCACCCAGAAAATGGAGCCTCTCTCTGTCTAGCGTCTACTCCACCAAGCTCCTGACCAGTCCCGCGCGCTTTTCGGCGGCCTCCTTGGCACCGCAGAACAGCCCGTTGTCCTCGATAGCGCACGCTTTGGCAAATAGCGCGCGCGCTTCGTCGTCTTTGCCAAGCACCCGGCTGACCATCGCGGCATTGTAAGCGGCCTGAGCCGCTTTCGGGTTGGCGGCAAGCGCAGCGGTCCAGGCAGCAAGGGCCTCTTGCCACTTGCCGGCGTCGCACAGCGCCGCGGCCTGTTTGTCATTGTCGTCGATGGTCCGGAAGTGCGCGTAGAACGTGATGGTGTGGCTGCGCATGGGCCAAGCGTACCAACTGGTGCCATTGGCAAGCGCAGCGCGAAACACCTTTTCGCGGTCGCCCATGCAGACCTCTTCGGCACTGTAGCCCTCTAACAACGCCGATTCGCGACCGGGCAACGCCCGCAGGTCGGCGCTGCGCATCTCGCTGGTGTTGCTGTTGACAATTCGCACCGTCTCGACCTCCTTGCCGGCTTTGGTCCACAGCGAATAGACCAGGTCAAACCGGGCGGCCGGTACGGTCTTGGTCATCTTGCCGTCGACCACCTCATCGTTGTTCAAGGTCCAGCGCAGCACCTTGACCGCCAGGATCAGCGGTTCTACGACGCCAGCGGGCAAGCCCTTGGGGGCTTCGGCGCCCCACACCTGGTCCTCAGGCAAGGTAGGTGCGGCCTCTTCCGTGAAGATCCACAGCTTCTTGGCTTCTTTTTGCACGGGCGCGATGACCGCTTTGTAGCCGAGCTCGGTCCGATCCACCACTTCCAATTGGCCACCAAACGCTGCCACCAGCGCCGAGTGCAGGATCACTCGCATGTTTGCGAAATCCGACGGTGCGCGCTCCAGCACTTTCTTGTCGACGTCGACGGACACCAGTGCGACCTTGGTCCCGGCCGGCGACCGCCAATAGGCCGGTTGCTCCAGAGTGGTCTTGGTAGAGGATCCGCAGCCCACTGCGAGCAAGGCCAGACCGAACACGAGAGCCCAATACCCGCGTGTAGCACTTTGCATCATGAGTACCTCCTGATGGCTCACCCGACGGTGCGGGTGGCACTTGGGAAACGCATTGCCGGCGTGCCAGCTTTGTACGCCGTCTTCGCATCGTGCCGCACCCTCTTGGTCCAGGGAGCTTGCCGCGCTGCGAGTCTGCGCGCGCTTGGGGCGTGGCGTCAAGCAGGGGTTGCGGTTAATTGTCACAGCCTTGCGCAACTTGTCGCCGGCTGTGCCAGCCGCAGGGCGACGGACGCGGACAGGCGGACTGAGCGGAATCGCGCGAAGACGAGCCCCAAAACCGTCATTGACACGCCACCAAAGCTGCCGCAGCATGGCACCAGCGCTCGACCGCCGGATGGCTCGGCCCGGCGAGTAAGGTAGCTGAGGGTTCCCAGCGCGGGTGACACCCTGTCTGTTGGAGGCTGGCGATGCCCCAATGCTCGCTTCCGACTGCAATCACAACGTCGCGACGACCGGCCGCTGCCGATCGCCTGCCATGACCAACATGCCGCTCCTGCTCTGGATCTTGGCCTCGCACGCGCTGTGCGACGCCGAGGCTACCTCCGTGTCGGACTGCGTAGCGAGTTGGGTCGACGCCAGTGTCGAGCAACGCAGCGCTGAGTCGGACCGCGAACCGGGCGTGCCGATGGCCGTTGCGCCCACGCCGGGCGACATCGACGCCACTGACTGGCGGTCCGCGCTGGCCACACCGGGCGATGGCCGGGCAGGGCCTGGTCTGCGCGTGTTGGGCGCGGTTGCGCATTGGGCCATCGCGCCCGAGCAGTTTGCTTTCGTCTATGACGGCTTGGTGTTCATCCGGCCGGTTACGCCAGCGGAGGTGGTGGCTTGGGGGCGCGGCAGTGTGCAGTGTACCTACCTGCGCGACCACATAGAACGGGGCACCGAACCCGGCAGGGATGGGTTGGCCACGGGCGTCGTCGATGTTGCGGTGGACAAACTACCGGAGCGCTGGCGGGCTTGGCTGGATGCCAGATTGCTCGTTCGGCAAGGCCGCGGCCGCCCGTGCAACGTCTCGGTCGACAAAGTGGCCGTACTTGCGCGCACAATCGTGGGCTACAACCAAACTGGACCTGTCCGAACCAGCCCGGGCGTGCACTTATCCGCAACGCTCAACCGCCTGGTCTGGCCAACTGTCCCGCATTGGCTCGCCGGGCGTCTGCGGGCATCGCACCAGGGCGGTTGCGCTGAGACCGGCTGGGCGAGATTCAGCGCGCTACCGCAGCCGCCAGCGCTCACCACCAAGGCAATCCCGTGCAGCGATCGCAACGTGGTTGCTAGCTGGCCACTAGTCTTGGCCAGCAACTTTGCGCAATCGCTCAACGATCGGATCCTAGAGAGCGACGAGGGCGAAGTAGCCGATCCGCTGCACACACCCGTGGAAATGGCGCGCAACCTGCCAGCGCAGCGCAGGTACGCGTCGCGGTCGGAGCGAGGCTTGTGGACGGATGACGTCAGCGCCGACGGCGACAGATGCGAGGCACGGGTCTACCTTTCCGAGAATGGACCGGTCGCCCACGAAATCCGCATAGTTGACTGGAGAGGCGACGGCAAGCTCTTCGAGCTCTTCGGCGAATCCGGGCAGTTCGCGTTGTGGGGCGCACTTTGCTTGGTGGTGCCGCGGCCCGCAAACGCCCCAGCACTATTGCAAGTCTGCACAATCCGCGCCGCGCTGGACCTGGACGGCGACGGCCTCGTCGAGTGGCTGGGCGACGAAACACTGTGGCGGCTTGGCCCGTCCGGACCCGAGGCGCTGTCGGTTGGGCACGAACTCGAAGACAGCGACCTCTGGTCGGAATTCGCGGACTGGCAGCGTTCCGTCTTCTGGCAGATGCGGCGCAGCCTGAGTCGACCGTGGTTCCGCCGCTGAAAGTCCACGCTGCCAGCGCTTCACCCTTTTGACGCCAGCCCAGGCCAGGCGCAAACTGCCCGCATGAGCCTGCGCGACCCCGACCCCACCCTCGACCCACACCTGCCGCAAGCGCCAAGCCAGGCCGACTGGGACGCCCTGTCGCCTTCCGACCGCGCGCGGGTGGTCGCCAACCTGCCGTCGTGGCTGACCGATGCCGAGCTGTCGCCGCCTGAAGGCGACCTGCACCTGGAGGCCAAGCTGGAAGCCCGCGACGCGCTGCGCAGGTTCTTTGCCAGCCAGGGTCGGTCACTGTACGTGGGCTGTGACCTGGTCGTGTACTACCCGGCGGCACGGCGGTTCGCGCCCGACATCTTCGTGGTGTTCGATGTGCTCGACCATCCGCGCGACAGTTGGGTGGTGTCGGCCGAAGGCAAGGGCCTCGATTTTGCGCTTGAGGTTCACGTTGGCGGCGACCGCAAGAAAGACTACCAACACCACCCGACCTATTATGCGAGCCTGGGCATCCCCGAATACTTCGTGTTTGACCGTCGGCGCAACCGCTTGAACGGCTGGCGGCTGGCCGCTCCTGGCGCGCGCAACTACACGCCAATTGTGCCGCAACAAGGGCGCTGGACGTCGAAGACCTTGGGCCTGGACTTGCGGTTGGAAGGCGGCAAGCTGCGCTTCTACGCTGGTTCAGCGCAGTTGCTGGTTGCCGAAGAACTGATGCGCAAGCTGGAAACGGCCATGACCGAGATCGAGGCCGGTCTGGCCCGCGAGGTCGAAGCC
>CAXRHS010000006.1:0-2159 GCA_964230235.1 Myxococcota bacterium | reverse complement strand
TGAGCCTGAAAGACAAGGCCACCACCTACGCCAACCTTGTCGGCAAGGAATCCGGTGAGATCGACGACGTCGGCAAGCCACTGAACCGCGTCGAGCCCGGCAAGCCGGAACAGAGCGTGCTGTGGATCGTGCTCGACCGGCCGTTCGGCAAGGCCAAGGCCGGCATGCCGCCCGGCGCGCGCCTTGAGCAGTACAAGATCGACGCCGTCAAAGCCTGGATCGCCGCCGGCGCCAAGAACGACTGAGCGCCGCACCGTTCAGGAGCCGCCCGGTTCCGAAGGGGGGCTTTGTTCAGATCGATGAAATTAAGTGGATTTTCGATCCGGCCGTGATCGCGCCGTGCGGAGCCCGCTGGGGTTCGCTCCACTGTCTGGGCGTCCAGGCGTCAGCCTGATGGCAAGCTCGGCGGGTTGAGGTCAGGCGGCGACAGCCGATGCGCCGAATCAGCCCGCGGCACCCACCCGCGAGGCGGCCTCAAGCGGGGGCGTCAGCCGCAGCCAACACCCCCGCCGAGACGCAGTGCCTACTTGTGCACGTTGGCAATGGCCGCGATTTTGCCCGGGCCGTGGCAAAGCAGGCACTGTTCCTTGGTCGCAGCCGGCGATTTGTACTGCGCGCGGGTGGCGTAGAACTTGCCGCCGGCGGCCTCCATGTGGTCGAGCGCGGGGTCGCTGTCGTGGCACGCGCTGCACGTGGCCGTAATCGGCGACTTGATGAGCGTCGTCTCGGTGGCTTCGGTGGCCAGGCCGGTCGCCGACGAGAACGAGAAGCCGGCGCCATAGCTGTAGACGTTGTCCGCGATGACGTAGGGCGAAAGCCGGTAGTAGGTGCTGTTGGCCAGCGGGTCACTGTTGTACTTGTTTTGGGCGACCGTGCTCGGCAGCATGTTTGGCAACGCCGCTTTGACAGCCGTGCCGCTGTAGTCGAATGCCCCAGCGACGTGGCAGGCGGTGCAGTTGCTGATCGGGCCCGGGAACTCGACTTCGCCAAAGTTCTGCGTCGCCGAGGAGGCCTGCCAGGTAAACGGCACCGTCCGCTTGCGGGCACCGTGCACGGCGTGGACAAAGTCCTTGGCGTTAGCCGACCAGCCGGTGCTGGTGCGGTTCGGGTTGTGGCACCACGCGCACGATTGGCCATCGTTGCGCTGGCCACCGTGGAAGCTCGGCGCGGCACCCAGTTGCTTGTGGCAGTTCAGGCACAGCTTGTTGTCGACGATCTGGCGGCGCGCGGCCCAGTCGTTGCACGGCGCAGCGGTGGTGCAGTCACAGGCCTTGTCAGCGCACAGTTGCGTGCCCTGGAATCCGGTGGTCATGGTACCTGTCGTGGTCGCCTTGGTGACAGCTGGCTTCCACACGTTGGGCGGAGGCACCACGAGGCCGCCGATCTTGGTCGCTGCGTCATAGGGGTACTTCGGCAGGTTGATTTGCGTCAGCGGCGGCGCGCTCGACAAGTTGTAGGTGTAGCCAAGGCCACCGTGCAGCATGGTCGCGTTGGCGGGCACCTGCGCTGTGAAAAGCTTGATCGTGTAGTAGCCGCTGGTGGCGTCGAGCGTCAGGCTGCCGAGCGGCACCACGCAGTTGTTGGGTGCGGCGGCGCAAGTGCACGGGGCACTGGCGGTGCAGTCAGTGGTGCCTTGCTTGCCTTGGGTGGCCGTGCCGACCGTGAGCGACGTCGTGGTCCCGTTCCACACGTTCTTGATGTAACCACTCGCGCTGGCATTGAAATCAGCCGGCATCTTGATGCCGTCTTGGGGCACGGCGAAGACGAAATAGGCGCTCGGCGAGCCGACAAATCCCGCCATGAGTTCAGTCACGTTGCCGGCCTGGTAGGTTTGGAATACCAGGTCGGTGCCGTTCTTCTTGAACTTGAACGTCATCTGCGGCCGCCGCACGCTGCCGTCCATCCAAGTCGTGACCTCCTTGAGGTCGTAGGTAATGACATCGGCACCCGCCGGGACAAAGCCAGCGGCAGCCAGGTAGCCCGCGTTGGTATTGGTGTTGCCGCCGGTTGGCTTGGCGTAGATGTTGTTCGGATCGGGCGGCACCACAGTCTGGTGGCTGTCGTCAATCTGCTGCGGGGTATGGCAGTTGGCGCATGCGGTGTCGGCTTGCGGGCCGGCGGTGTGCTGGCAGGGTTCCAACACCCCATTGGCGTCGACC
>CAXRHS010000005.1:0-2156 GCA_964230235.1 Myxococcota bacterium | reverse complement strand
AGCCGCCAAGAACTTCAAAGATGTCGCAGTGCTGTGTCGACCCGACCAATACCCGGATTTTATCGAGACCTTGGAAGCGACGGGCTGCACGACGCTGGAGCAGCGGCGAACGTGGATGGCTGCGGCGTTCGCGCTGACGGCGCGGTACGACGCTTTGATTGCCGAACAGCTTGGCTCCACGCCGCTGCGCTACGGCGAAAACCCGCACCAGTGGGCGACGTTCTTGCACGACCCCGATGGCGTGCACATCGCGCAACTGGCCGGCAAGGAGCTGTCGTACAACAACCTGGTAGACCTCGACGCGGCATGGGCGGCGGTCGGGACTTTGGCGCAACCGGCCTGTGCCGTGGTCAAGCACGAGAATCCGTGCGGCCTGGCCTCCGGCCCGGATGTCGACGCGCTTTTGAGCCTCGCGTGGGCCGGCGACCCGGTGTCGGCGTTTGGCTCGGTCATCGCGTTCAACTGCCGGGTCACGGCGGCGATGCTGCGCCACCTGGATCTGACAGACAAAGCGCGCCGCAAGTTCGTCGAGATCGTGGCGGCGCCCGGCTTTGCCGAAGAGGCCCTCGCGCTGCTCGCCCACAACAAGAACCTGCGCGCGCTGCAGCTGACCGACCGCCGCACCGGGCAGGCGCGCAAGAAGCGCTGGCTGTCGACCGGGCTACTGGTCCAAGACGAGGATGTGGTGTTGCACGACGGCTGGCATTGCAAGACCGATATCCAGCACCGCGTCATCGACGACCTGCTTTTCGAGTTCGGCATGCACGCCGCGCGCTGCCTCAAGTCCAATGCGATCGCCATCGTGCGCCGGCAAGGCGAGATGCTGCAGCTGGTGGGCATGGGCGCCGGGCAGCCCAATCGGGTCAAGTCGACGGAGCGCGCGGTGGCGCAGGCGCGCGCCAATCTCGCTGAGCAAGGCGCCGACTTGTCCGCGTGTGTGCTGGCCTCCGATGCGTTCTTTCCGTTCGCCGATGGGCCGCAGGTGGCGCTCGACGCGGGCATCCGCTGGCTGGTGGAGCCCGGCGGCTCGCTGCGCGACCCCGAAGTCATCGCCGCGTGCAACGCCGTCGAGGCGCATCTGTTCTTTACGGGCATTCGCCACTTCAAACACTAGGAATTCACCATGGACACCTGGACGCCGCCCGCCTTCATCGACAAGGTCTACACCCCGCAGCTGACGCTGCTGCACCGCGGCAAAGTGCGCGACAGCTTTGCCCTGGACGGCAGGCGGCGCCTGATTGTGGTCACTGACCGCATCAGCGCATTCGACCTCAAGATCAAGACACCGGTACCGGGCAAAGGCGAGATCCTCAACCGCCTGGCCGCCTTCTGGTTCGAGCGCACCGCCGACATCGTACCCAACCACGTCGTCGCGGTGCCTGACGGCCAGGCGATGGTGGTGCGCGAGTGCGAGCCGATTCGGGTCGAGATGGTGGTGCGCGGCGCCATTTGCGGCACGTTGTGGCGGGCCTACAAGGCCGGGCGGCGGACGTTCAGCGGTGTGCAATTGCCCGAGGGCTTGACGGAAAACGCGCAGTTGCCCGAGCCGATTATCACCCCAACTACCAAGGAAGACAGCGACCGCGAGGTCACCCCCGCAGAGTGCATCGAGTTGGGCCTTGTCACTGCGCCGGTGTACGCCGAGATGGACCGGGCGTCGCGGGCGCTGTTCGCCTTTGGCCAGACGTTTGCGGCCGAGCGCGGTCTGCTGCTTGCCGACACCAAGTACGAGTTCGGTCTGTGCGACGGCAAGCTGGTGCTCATCGACGAGATCCACACGCCGGATTCCTCGCGCTTTTTCGACCGCGAGGCCTGGCAAGCGAGTCCCAGCACGGTGGGCAGCTACGACAAAGAGTTCGTGCGCAAGTGGATGCGCGCCAACGCGGTCGACGGCCGCCTGCCGCTGGACCTGCCCGCCGATGTCGTGCGGGAGACGGCAGCGCGCTACGCGGCCCTGTACCAGCGACTGACCGGCACACCGCTGGCGACCGATGCGCGCGATCCGCAGCGGCGCCTGCTGGACAACCTGGTAGCCGCCGGCGTGTTGCGCGACGGCTACGTGGCCATTGTGATGGGCTCGCGCGCGGATCTCGCCCACGCCGAGACCATTGCCCACGATGTGCGCAAGTACGGCATCTACGTCGACCTGCGGGTGC
>CAXRHS010000004.1:0-3473 GCA_964230235.1 Myxococcota bacterium | reverse complement strand
GTATTGATGCCAATGGTCACCTGGTGCTTGTAGTCGGGTTGACCGAGCACGACGACGTGGCCGTCGGCGATTTCGGTGCCGCAGCGCGGCAATTCGCTGGCGCCCGGGGCTTCGCTTGCGGCGACGTACCGGGGGGCCGCGAAAAAGACAGCCGACGCGACCAGAATGTGCCAGCAATTGCGCGGAGAAGAACCGTGCACCATCGCGGAATAGGGTGCGAGGCCGCGGCCCAAAAGGCAAGCGGCGGCAGGTTCGGCGGCCCAAAACGCGCCAAAGTCCAGGCCGGGCGAGGTTGGGGCTTGCGCTGCGCCGCGTTCGCGACTGGCGAGGACGGACCGCGCCCTTGGGTCAGCACGCCGGCGCACCCGCGCCAGGTGTGGCAGTCGCCGCGTGGGCCGACCACTTGCGCAGCAAGGCTTCGCGCTTGTCTGGCTGCAGATTGGCGCGCGTCAAATCGCCGCCGTAGTGGCGGACCACCCGCGGGTCCATCACCGCGAACCACAGCGGCGGCACCAGGGCCAGCATCAGCATCCCCGCGTAGCCGGTCGGCAACTGCGGCGCGCTATCGAAGTTGCGCAGGCTCTGAAAGCGGCGCGCTGGCCACGCGTGGTGGTCCGAGTGGCGCTCCAGGTTGTAAAGCAGCAGGTTCGAGGCGAGGTTGTTGGCGTTCCAGCTGTGCTCCGGCTGGCAACGGGCGTAGCGGCCGTCGCCGCGCTTCTCGCGCAAAAGACCGTAGTGCTCCAAGTAGTTGACGACCTCGAGCAGCCCGATGCCGACCGCGGCTTGCACTGCCAGCAGCGCCCACACGCTGCCGCCAAAGCCCAGCCCCAGCGCCAGCCACAGCGGCGGCGTCAGCGCCCACGCCTGCAACACCTGGTTGTGTCGCGACCACGGCGACTCGCGGTGGCGGTGCAGTCGTTCGGCCTCCAGTTGCCATGCCGAGCGCAGCGACCCGACTAGCGTCCTTGGCAAGAACCGCCAGAACGATTCGCCCATCCGCGCACTCGCCGGATCTTCGGGGGTTGCGACCCGGTAGTGGTGGCCGCGGTTGTGTTCGACGTAGAAGTGGCCGTAGCCCGTCTGCGCCAGCGCGATGCGCGCCAGCCAGCGCTCCAGGCCCGCCTTCTTGTGGCCAAGCTCGTGGCCGGTGTTGATGGCGACGCCGCCAACCGTGCCGACCGTCAGCGCAAATCCGAGCCAGTCCAACAGCGGCAGCGCAGGGTGGGCTGCCACCACCGCGCACGCGAAGGCGAGGCCCAGCCACTGCAGCGGCACGAACGCATAAGTGCACCAGCGGTAGTAGGGGTCGCCGTCTAGCGCGTCTTCGACCGTTTCGGGCGGGTTGGTCGGGTCTGCCCCGAGCACAAAGTCGAGCAGCGGCACCACGACCGCAATCCACAGTGGCCCCAGCCACCACCCCCAGCGCTGCCCGGCGAGCAAGCCCAGGCCGGCGGCAAAGAGCGGAAACAGCGGGACAGTCAGGCCGAACAGCCACAGGTAGCGCTTGTCGTCGCGCCAACTGTGGGCGACGCCTTGGGTAGTCCACGTCAGTTGCTTCATGATTGCCATCCATTGCCCTGGCAGACGACCTGCAGGCGCTTGCCGGTGTGTGGATTGCCCTTGGGGCCGACGGTCAGCTTGCCCTGGCCGTCGAGCAGCAAGGTGCCGTCGCCCTGCACATCGATGCGGCCATCGACGACGGGTACTGATTTGCCGTTCCACTGTGCCACTTTGCACGCGCCGGTCCAGCTGTCACCCTGCCACTGCAACTGGCCAAAGGGTCCGGCGTACCGGCCGACCTCGCCGCGCGCTTTGCCGGGCCACACCCGCACTTGCAAGCCGACGGCCTCGGCGGCCGCCTTGTCGGCGGGCTTGGCGGTCAGTCGCTCGGAAAAGGTGCGCACGGCGTCAGTTGGCAGCAGGGCCAAGACCGTTCCTTCTGGCACGTAGGCTGGAATCTGCGTGAGCGAAGCCTCGGCCTGCAGCCCCACGTCGCCCGCGACTTCGGCGCCGCCAAACAGCGGAAACCAGCGCCCGGCCGGCAACTGCACTTTGCGCGCAGTCGCGCCTTTGGCGACGATGGGCGCCACGACGATGCGGTCGCCGAGCATGAACTGGTCGGTCGCGGTCCACCCCGGGGCAAAGGTCGGGTAGTGCAGGGCCAGCGGCCGCATCATCGGCAGCTGGCGGTCGCCGGCCATGTGCCACAGGTAGGGCCACAGCTGCGCGTGCACGATGGTCCAGCGGCGGAAGTGCGCTTCGCTGTCGGCGTCGTTTTCCCACTGCCAGTTGGCCTGCGCGAGCTTGCCGTGGTGGGTGCGCATGATGGGCGTCAGGGCGCCCAGCGTGACCCACCGAAAGAACAGCTCTTTGGTGGTCGCCTCTGTGCCGGCGCTGGCGTAACCCGCGATGTCGCTGCCGTAGTACGGAAAGCCGGTCATCCCCAGGCCGATGCCCATCGGCACCACGCTCGGCAGCCCGTCGCCCGTCGAAAAGTCCGTCTGCTGGTCGCCGGCCCACACCACCGAGACCAGCGGCTGCGAGCCGAGCCAGGCCGAGCGCACAAAAAACAGGCGCTCGACGCCATCTTGCTTGGTGAACGACGCGAACAGGTCACGGTTGAGGCGCTGGTACTCGACCGGGTAGCGCTGGTGGCTCTCCAAACCGGTGGTGCCATCGGCGAGCTTGGCGTCCGTCGGCAGCCACTCGGCAAAATCGGCCATCCAGCCGTCGACGCCAGCCTGCAACCCAGTGGCGTACTGCGCACTCGCCCACGCCCGCGCGGCCGGATTGGACAGGTCGAGCAAGCTGGCCGGCACGAATTTGGCACCTGTGAACAGGTAGGGCGTGCCGTCGGCGCGGTGGATGCAGTAGCCCTTGGCCACCGCCTCGCCAAAGACATCGGCGTCGCTGGTCAAAAACGTGTTGTTGTACGAGAAGAACTTGTAGCCCATCCCGTGCAGTTCGCTGACGAACTTTGGCAAATCGGGGTACAACTTGGCGTCGGCCAGCCAGTCCTCGTCCAAGGTGTAGTCCTCGCCGGTCTTTTGGCCGCCGCGCCAGTCTTCGCTCCACAAGACGCTGACCGGGTAGCCGCCCGTGCGCAGCTTGTTGGCGATACGGCGCACGTTGTCGGCCCCGTAGATGGCGTCGAGCCACGGCATCAGCGCAAAGCCGGGCAGCACCGCCGGCAGACCGAGTTCGCTGCCGAGGGCGCGCCGCAATGCGATGGGGTCGGGGTTGCGCAAGATGGTCAGGTCGATGGCGCCGTCCCAGTTCTCCCAGCGCACCTGGTCGGCCTTGGCCTTGCACAGGTCGACCACGACGCGGCGGTCCGAGCGCACAATGGCGGCGTAGCCACGGCTCGACTGGTAGATGGGCATCGGCGTGTGGGTCTGGTGGCGCTTGCCGTTGAAGAACCACACCGGCGGCGGCTCCTCCTCGGCGAATTTGCCGATGCCGTCGTCTTCGAC
>CAXRHS010000003.1:0-7704 GCA_964230235.1 Myxococcota bacterium | reverse complement strand
TGGCGGGTTGCGTGCACCCGGTGCCATCGCTGCACGGCCTGCAGACGGGCGGGTTCAGCCAGCCCGACGCCACATCGCAGGTGTCCGCCGTGCAGACCTGACCGTCGTCGCACAGGCCGTCGATGGTGTTGTGGCTGCAGCCCTTGGCCTTGTCACAGCTGTCGATGGTGCACGCGAGCTTGTCGTCGCAATCGGCCGCGACCAGGCCCGGGCAAGCATTCTTGCCGCTCAGGCAATTGCCCTCGCTGCAATAGTCGTCCACCGTGCAGGGCTCGCCGTCGCTGCAAGAACCGGCTACGGCGGTCATCTTGCACAGGCCGGTGGTCTTGCCACACTGGTTTTGCAGGCACGGGCTGTCGTTGGCCTTTGAGCAGGCGACGACGCTGTTCTTGTCGTACAGGCAGCCGGGCGCAGGCAGCAGTTCTTTGTGGCAGGTCAGCACGCCGTTGCACAGGTCGCCGTCGTCTTTGGCGACGCAGTCGCTGTCGGCCTGGCACGGACAGATGTTGAGGCCGCCGCTGCAAACGCCCAGCTGACAGAACTCGCCCTCGGTGCAGGTCTCGCCGTCGCTGCATGCGACGCCCTGGTTGACGGCATACAGGCCGCAGGTGCCGGTGGCAGCCGCGCAGATGCTCTTTTGGCAAACGGTGTCCTTGTCTTTGGGGCAGATGACGATGGTGTCGGCGTCGACCAGGCAAGCGCCCAGCGCCTTGTTGCAGACCAGGCTGCCATTGCACAAGTTGCTGTCGTCTTTGGCCTTGCAATCGGCGGTGGTCGTGCACGGGCAGGCGTTGGCGCCGGGCTGGCACAGGCCGTTGGCGCAGGTGTCGGCTTCAGTGCACGGGTTGCCGTCTTCGCATGCGTTCTTGGTCGGCGTCATTTGGCACTTGCCCGACTTCTTTTCGCATTGGTTGGCGAGGCACACGGTGTCGTTGACGTTGGGGCAGCTGACCACCGTCGCCGGGTTGAGTTGACAGGTGCCCTTGAGCTTGTCGCAAAACAGGGTGCCGTTGCACAGGTCGCCGTCGTCTTTGCCGGCACAGTCGGCGTCGCTCTGACACAGACAGGTGCTCGCGCTGCCGACGCAGTTGCCGGCCAGGCAGACGTCACCGGTCGTGCACAGGCTGCCGTCAAAACAGGGGGCCTTGTCCGGTACGGCCTGCATTTTGCAAGCCCCTGAGTTCTTGTCGCATTGCGATTTGGTGCACGCCGTATCGTTGGCGCTGGGACAGCTGACCACCGTTTGCGGGTTGACTTCGCATTTGCCCTTGGCTTTGTTGCAGAACAGGGTGCCGTTGCACAGATCGCCGTCTTCCTTGCTGACGCAATCGCTGTTGGCTTTGCAGTCGCACAGATTTTCTCCGGCCAGGCATGCGCCAGACTGACAAACGTCGCCGATGGTGCATTTGTTGCCGTCGGCGTCGCAGGCCGTGCCGTTTTCGACCGCCGCCATCGCGCACAACCCAGTTTTCGGTTGGCAGGTGTTCTTGGCGCAGCCGCTGTCGCCACCGGTCTGGCAAACCACCAACGACGCCGGGTTGACGCTGCACACGAACGGAAACGCTGTCTTGTTGCAGTACAGCGTGCCGTTGCACAGAGTGCCGTCTTCGTTGGCGGCGCAGTCGGCGTCGGCCTGGCAGTGGCAAATGGTGGTGCCGGCCGTGCAGGTCCCGTTTTGGCAGTTGTCGCCAACCGTACACGCGTCACTGTCGTCGCACACGGTCGAAGCCGCCTTTGGCAAAAGCGCGCATTTGCCGGTCGCCTTTTCGCAGCTGTTGCTGGCGCAGGCCGTGTCTTTGCTGGCGTCGCAAACCACCACCGAGGCCGGGTCGATCTTGCACTTGTAGGGCAGCGCGCTCTGGTCGCAAATCAGGCTGCCGTTGCAGGCGTCGCCGTCTTCCTTTGCCAGACAATCGCTGTTCTTGGAGCGCTCGCACTCGTTCTTGCCAGCGCCACACGCGCCGGCCTTGTCGCACATGCTGCCGGTCGTGCACGGGTCTTTGTCGTCGCACGCCTGGCCCACGGCCGCAATGTGGGTGCAACCGTCGGCGCCGGCAGCGGGAGCGCCAGGTGAACACGCGTCTACAGTGCAAGGATTGGCGTCGTCGCACGTCACCTCGTCGGTGACGCCATCGCAGTCGTTGTCCTTGCCGTCGCAGATTTCGGCCGCAGGCACCGGTGCCGCGCAGGCGGCCAGGCCGTCAATGCCGACCGCCAGACAAGCCCGCTGCCCGGCGCACGAAGCCGTGACCTTGCCGTCGCTGTCCTTGTGGTCCACGAAACAGGTCGTGGCCAGCGCCAGGCTCACCGCGCGCTTGCTGCACGGGCAGATGCCAAGTTCGTCTGCGGCAACTGCTTTGCGCACGCACTGCTGGGCAGTGGTCCCCTCGACCGTCTGCACTTTTTTGCAACCGTATGCTTCGCCACAGTCCGCGTCGCTCGTGCACGCACTGCCGCAGATGCGAAATGGAACCCTGCGCGCGGTGCCATTTTCCGATCGCCGCAAGTTTGCCTTGTGGAATTGATTTTGGTCAATGCGCAAACGGCAACGTGGAGGGGGCGTGGATCGCCAGCAGATGGCTCTACCACGAATGCATAGTTGCTAAATCGAAAGGCGATATTCTTTGGCGCCAGGGCAATCGCAAAGTCCCCAACTTCTCGGCGCTGTGGGTCGCCAACGCGCGGCATTGGAGGCCGACTCGCAGCCCCGTCAGGCCAGCTACGGCGGTTTCCAGGTACTGGTTTCCCGGCGCTACAGTTTGATGACAATCCGCCCGGCCCCGCCACCTTCGACCACGTTGCTGGCGCCCTGCGGTTTGCCCTTGCCACCCTTGGCCGCGCCGGCCTTGAAGTCGCCGCTGCCCTGCCCGCCCGGCGCGTCGAGCTTGCCGGCCTCGGAGGCCAACAGCGTGCCATCGCCGTGCAACCAGCTGGAGCCACCGCCGCCACCGCCACCGGTGTAGGTCCATTTGCCCGCGCCGCCGCCGCCGCCAAACCAGCCGGAGCCGCCACCGCCACCGGCGCCGTTCTGCCCGCCGGTCGGCTGGGCGTTGTAGCCGAGTGCGCCTGCGCCAGTCTTGCAACTGCTGCCAAACGCCGGAGCCCCGCCTGCATGGGCGGCCCCGTCGCCGCCGGCGACAATGCACTGGGTGTAGGGACTTTTGTCGTCGCAGACGCCGCCCTTGCCGCCGGCCGTGGGTGTCCCCGCGCCGCCGCCGCCGCAGTTGGTCGCATACTTGGCGTTGATGGTGCCGGCCTGGCCGTTGGCGTTGGCTGCACCACCCGCCCCGCCGGCGCCGTCCGTCAAGCCCCCGGTGCAACCCGAGCAGCCGTCGACGCCCGCACCGCCGCCGCCCGCGACGACCGCAAAGTAGCTACCGTTGCGAAATACGTAGCTGGCGCCACCACCACCGGCGGGCGGTCCGCCTTCGGCCACGCGAAATTCCAGCACGTCGCCGGCTTTGACCGGCATGCCGAACTGGACGTAGCCCGCGCCGCCGCCGCTGCCGGGTTGACCGCCGCCGCCACCGCCGCCCCAGGCAGCGACCGTGATGGCGCTCGTCCCTACTGGCACCGACACGATGGCGATTTGGCCGGGCTTGTCGTAGACGGTGGTCCCAGGCGGCAATTCGGGCGGCGGACACGCCTGGCTGTTGCACGGCTGGGTCGCGGTGGCCTGGCCGTCGCAGAACTTGCCGCCACACGACGGCGCTGGGTTGCTGCAAGTGCGCTTGCCGGTCATGGTGCCGCCGCCGCACTTGACACTGCAGGCGCTCCAAGTCCAGTCCGTCCAGCCGCCGTCGATGGCCAGGCAGTCTGGCTTGCAGACCCCGACCGAGCACTTGCACTTGGACTCGCCACAGCTGGTGCAGGCGCCGTTGTCGTTGGTCGGGGCGTGCGCGCAGCCGGTCTTGATGTTGCAACTGTCCTGCGTGCATGGGCTTTTGTCGTCGCATGCAGCCGGGTCCAGTGCTACGCCTGCGCATTTTCCACCAGCGCACACATCTTTGTCGGTGCAGGCGTTGCCGTCGTTGCACGGAACGTTGGCGTTGGACGATGTGCAGCCTTGCACGGCGTCGCAGGCATCGGCGGTGCACGGATTGCCGTCGTCGCAAACGGTCGCCTTGCCGGTGCAGGCGCCATTCTTGCAGCCGTCGGGGCCGGTGCAGGCTGTACCGTCGGAGCACGGCGATCCGTCGGGCAGCGGCGCGGGCACGCACTTGCCGGTCGCTTGTTCACATTGGCCAAGTGCACAGTTGCTGAATGCGTCGCACACCTTGGGCTTGCCGGCCGCACAACTGCCCGCCTTGCACGACTCGCCCGTCGTGCACGGATTGTCGTCGCTGCACTGCGCGCCGTCGTCGGCGGTCTGGGTACAGCCCTTGGCGGGCAGGCAGGCGTCGATGGTGCAGGCATTGCCGTCGTCGCAAACGGTGACGGCTCCCTTTTGACACTGCCCGTTGGCGCAGGTGTCGTTCTTGGTGCACACCGATCCGTCAGCGTCACAGGGCGTGCCGTCGAGCTTGGTGTGCGCACAGCCGGCAGTTCCGTTGCACATGTCCTGGGTGCAGTCGTTGCTGTCGCTGCAACCGGTTTCGTCGGTCTGGCCGTTGCAGTTGTCGTCCACGCCGTTGCACTGCTCGGGTAGCGCCTTTTGGGCGCTGCACGCCGACAGCCCGTCGGCCTCGCAGATGCGCGTGCCCGGGCAGATGCCGATTTCCTTGCCGGTGGCGTCCTTGGCCTGCACAAAACAGGTGGTGCTCAGCTTCTTGGCGACGGCGATGGCGCTGCACGGGCACACGCCATAGGGGCTCTGCTTGTCATCGGGCTTGTGGACACACTGCGAAAGCGTGCCGCCCTCTGCGGTCGGCATCTGGGCGCACTGGTAGGCTGGCGGACAGTCGGCGGCGCTCTGGCAGGCGATGCCGCAAAAACGCCCGTGTTGTCCCTGATCGACGCACGCGGTGTTGGGCAACCCCGGCGCCGCGCAATCGGCGGACTTTGCGCACGGGTCGCACAGCTTGCCGTACCGAAACACGCAGACATTGCTGATGTCGCCGCCCGGGCCGGTGACCGCCGCGCACACGTAGTCTTTCGGGCAACTGGTCGTGCACGGCGTGGCGCAGGCCTTGCCGAGCGCGCCACCATTGGGGTCGTCGAGGCACAGTCCAGTGTCGCACTCGGCGTGGCCGGTGCAGCTGCAGCCCTTGGCGCCGGGGCACTTGGCGACCGCGGCATCGGCGGTTTCGGCTACGGCGGCGTCCTTGCCTGTGCCTGCGTCTGCGCTCGGGTTCGCGATGTCATCCAGCGAACTGTCAAAACTGATTTCGGGCAGGCTGGCGACCGTGTCGTTGCCGCCGGGCGCGGGATCCGCGCACGAAGCCAGTGCCTTGACACCCAAGCACAAAGCCAGGGCTGCGGTTTGCCGTGCGGTCAGGATGCCCACGCGCTGACTCCTGCTGTTGCGGGCGCGGTCGGGCCGGGGTCGCCCGCCGCGAGGGCAACCATTCTATACACAGTCGCGCAAAAACCGAGATCGAACTGCGCGGCCGGCGCCACAGGGCTGCTGGCAGGGACAGACGCAGACACAAAGACAGACGCAGACACCGAACCGGAGGCGGCGACAACAAGGGCCGAGGCAAGGACAGGTTCGCCGGCATGAGGGTGAGACGAACCGGCGAGCCGACTTGCAGAGCAGCGCTTGCGCTGAGCAAGCGAGCGCGCCCCCAAATCCGGCGATAACTTTGGTCGGGCCGGCGATTTTGGATGCAGATCAAGGCCGAGCGAGCACCGGAGCGGAGGCGACCTCCGAGGTCGTTGAGCACCGGAGCGCAGGGACAACGCACAGATGCGCCGCAAGCGCCGGATCCGGGCCGCGCCACAACCGCTTGACGCAAGCCCGCGGATTGCCGTACATTGCCGCCCCCTCGGGGCCGGCAGATTGAGGCCGTGTGGCCGTAACGGTCCAGACTCAAAGGTAGTTTTGTTCAACAGCGCGCGAAAGGTCGCGCGAGGCACCACAAGATGGCAGTCCGCATCCGTCTGGCGCGCTACGGCGCCAAGAAGACCCCCTACTATCGCATCGTCGCCGCCGACAGCCAGGCGCGTCGCGACGGCCGTTTTCTCGAGCTGCTCGGCACTTACGATCCGCGCGCCGATGGCGTCGCCCTTGATCGCGCGCGCTACGACCACTGGGTCGGGGTCGGCGCTACGGCCAGCGACACCGTCGCCGCGCTGGTGCGCAAGATCAGCCGCGCCGGGTAGCGCTTCGACCCAACGGGTCGTATTTCTTGCTTGTTTGCGGGTTGTCGGGCGCGGCTGCCGCGCCGAGACGACCCACACGGGGTACCCCCACGGCTGGCGGTCTCGTCGCCCAGCCGCTCTGGCACCCACCGCGACCGCCAGCGGGCGGCCGGCATCCCAGGCGCACCACTACCTGTCGTTGAGGCCCTTGTGCGCGAGCTACTGCACTACATTGCGACGTTGCTGGTCGACTTTCCAGACGATGTTCGGGTCGACGAAGAGATCACGGCCGAAGGCAGCGTGCTCAAGCTCAGCGTGCGCCGCGAAGACATCGGCAAAGTCATCGGCAAGCAGGGCCGCACGGCCCGGGCAATGCGCAACCTGGTCATCGCCGCTGCCCAAGCCCGCGGCCAGCGGGTCACGGTCGCGGTCGTCGACGGCTGACGGTCGGTGCACACGCCATCCAGTCTGCCATCCACCGATACGGACCTGCCGGCCACCGCAGCGGGGTCGTGGCTCGGGCCGTTGGCGCACGGGTTGCGGCATTCGAGCGCCCCGGCGGCAGTGCTTGTCGCGGGCGCTGCCGTGCTTTTGCTCGGCAGCCAGTGGCCGCAGGTGCGCGCGCCCTGGCCGACTGCCGATGGGCTGGCGCGCCCTGACCTGCAGGCATTGGCCGTCGTCGGTGGTTCGATGTGGGCGCAGTCGCTGGTGGTCCATGCTTGGACCGCAGCAGCGATTGGCGTCGCGATCGCGCACGGTTGGCGCGGTCCGCGGGCCGACTGGCGGGCGTGGGTGGTGCGGGTAGCGGTGGCCTTGGCCATTGGCGCCGGTCTGACCTGGCTGACCCTGCAAGGCGCGGCCCCGGATCCGCTGTGGATCGATGTGCCGATTGCGGCCGAGGCGGGCACGCCGACGCTGCCGTTGGCCGAGGCATGGCGCAACGACCACGGTAGCCTCGCCCCCGCGGCAGGCCCGTTTCGCGGGCGCTGCGCACCGGTCACCTCGGCCGAGCTGCGCTGCCAGGTGGTCGGGCCGGGCCTACAGCTTGAGACCGCGGTGGGCGTGCAGACGGCGGGTGCCGCGGCCCCGGCACGCGTGCACTGGCTTGCGACGCTGGCTGCGCCGGCCGATGCATGGACCTGGCAACCGCCCACCGGCGATGGCCGGCCGATCGCCGTGCCGTTGCGGCCGGGTCAAGTCGTCGCCGTGCCCGATTGGGGGCAACGCCGTGCCGTGCCGGTGGACAGTCAGGTGGCCGGGCCGGCGGTGGTGACCCTGGGCGCCGACGGCAGCCGGCTGTGGGCAGCGCCGCGCCTGGTGGGACCTGGCGGCGCCGTCGCCACGCAGCGCCGAACCGAACTGGTTGCCGGCGGGCGTGCGCGGTTGTTGGTCGCGGGGCCGCTGGCTGGGCTGCCGGCGTGGCTGGCGGCAGTCGGATTGGTGCTGCTGGCGGTGCTGGCG
>CAXRHS010000002.1:0-5865 GCA_964230235.1 Myxococcota bacterium | reverse complement strand
CGGCGACAAGTTCGTGGACTGCAACGACTCGGACTGCCTCGCCGACGCCGCCTGCAAGGTGACCTGCGACGTGTGCAAGGAGAGCGCCACGCCGCTCAAGGCCACTTGCGACCCGTGCGCCGACATGGTGTGCAAGGCCGACAGCTTCTGCTGCAACACCGCGTGGGACAACCTGTGTGTCGAAGCGGTCGCCAGCGTGTGCAAGAAGCAGTGCACCCCGCCCAAGATCGAGACCGCCTGCAACGACAAGGCCGACAACGACGCCGACGGCCAGATCGACTGTGCCGACGCCGATTGCGCCAAGGACGCCGCTTGCCAGGGCAAGGAGACCAAGTGTGCCGACAAGCTCGACGACGACAAAGACGGCATGACCGACTGCGCCGACGCCGACTGCAAGGTCGATCTGGCGTGTCAGGCCAGCGCGTGCGTCGATGACTTCAACCTGGTGTGCGGCGCGGCCGAGAAGAACAACAACAGCGGAACCGGTTCGACCAAATCGATTACCGGCTACGACTGCGGCGCCGAAGGCAAGGCCAACGGCGAGACCGGCCCCGAGTACACCTACGCGCTGACCGCCGAGTGCGACGGCCCGTTGACGGTGACCCTGGTCAAGAACACCACCAAGCCGGGCTTTCTCGACCTGTTCATCCTCGACGCCGCCAAGGGTTGCGCCGGCAGCTCGTGCATCGGCCGCGCGCTGATGTCGGGCACCCAGGCCACCAAGACCATCCAGGCCAAGAAAGGCCAGAAGTACTTCGTGGTCGTCGATGGCTACCAGGGCTTTACCGCCGACTTCTCACTCAAGGTCGGCTGTGGTTGTGCGGGCGGCAAAGAACTGAACTGCACCGACAAGCTCGACAATGACGGCGACACGCTGGTGGATTGTAAAGACAACGATTGCGCCGCCGACCTCGCCTGCGCACCGACCAACGAGACGTCTTGCGTCGACAAAGTCGACAACGACAAGGACGGCAAGGTGGACTGCTTGGACAGCGACTGCGACACCAGTCTGGCCTGTGCTGCTACCGGCACCGAAGCCAACTGCACCGACAAGCTCGACAACGACAATGACAAACTCATCGACTGCAACGACGCGGACTGCGCGCTCGACGCGGCGTGCAGCGCCACTGGCACCGAGAGCAACTGCGTCAACAAACTGGATGACGACAAGGACGGCAAGACCGACTGCACCGACAGCGACTGCGCCAAGGACCTCGCCTGCGCAGCGACGCCGGCAGCCGAAACCCTGTGCGCCAACAAGCTGGACGACGACAAGGACGGCAAGACTGACTGCGCCGACACCGATTGCGCCAAGGATCTGGCGTGCGCGGCGACCAAGACCGAGACGCTGTGCGGCGACAAGCTCGACAACGACGGCGACAAGCTCATCGACTGCGCGGACCCGGACTGCTCGGGCCTGGGCGCGTGTGTGTGCAAGCCCGACTACCCGCTCGGCTGTGGCAGCCAGGATTCGTGGTCGAACACCGGCTTCGGATCGACCAAAGCGGTCAGCACCTACGTGTGCACCGACGGCACCGTCGGCAGCGAAACCGGCAGCGAGTACACCTATGGCTACACGGCCAATTGTGACGGCGACCTGACGGTGACCGTGACCAAGACCTCGACGGCAATGGGCTTTTTGGACCTGTTCGTACTCGACGCCGGCAAGACCTGCGGCGGCGGCGCCTGTGTCGGCCACGCGCTGATGGCCGGCACCACCGCCACCAAAACCGTGCCGATCAAGAACGGCCAGAAATACAACATCGTGGTCGACGGCTACCAGAACTTTGCCGGCAACTACAGCATCAAGACCACCTGCAAGTGTGGCCCGCCGGTGGTGACCGAGACCAAGTGCGGCAACCTGGTCGACGACGACAAGGACGGCAAGACCGACTGCGCCGACACCGACTGCGCCAAGGATCTGGCGTGCGCCGCGACGCAGACCGAGCTGTTGTGCGCCGACAAGGTCGACAACGACAAAGACGGCAAGATCGACTGTGCCGACCCCGATTGCGCCAAAGACGCAGCCTGCATCGTGCCCGCCACCGAGACCAAGTGTGCCGACAAGCTGGACGACGACAAAGATGGCAAGACCGACTGCGCCGACACCGACTGTGCCAAGGACGTCGCCTGCGCCGCGGGCGTCGAAGCGCTGTGCGCCGACAAGGTCGACAACGACAAGGACGGCAAGACCGACTGCGCCGACACCGATTGCGCCGGCAAGACCGGCTGCGTGTGCGCCAAGGACTTTACGGCGGCGTGCGGCGGCAGCGACAGCTTCAGCAACTCGGGCAGCGGCAGCACCAAGGCGGTCAGCAGCTACACCTGCGCCGATGGTTCGCAGGGCAACGAGACCGGGCCGGAGTACACCTACGAGTACGTGGCGGCCTGCGACGGCGCGGTAACGGTTACGCTGACCAAGACGGCGCCGGCTTCCGGGTTCTTGGATCTGTTCGTGCTCGACGGCGCCAAGGTCTGTGGCGGCAGCAGCTGCCTGCAGCATACGCTGATGAGCGGCACCACCGCCAAGCTGACGTTCCAGGCCAAGAAGGGCAGCAAGTACAACATCGTGGTCGACGGCTACAACAACTTTGCCGGCACCTACACCATCAAGTTTGCGTGCGCCTGCCTGCCGACCACCGAGACCAAGTGCGCCGACAAGCTGGACGACGACAAGGACGGCAAGACCGACTGCGCCGACACCGACTGCGCCAAGGACCCGGCGTGTGTGGTGCCGGTCGCCCAGTGCAAAGATGACTACACCCTGACCTGCGGCGCCACCGACAACTGGAACAACAGCAACCCGGGCAGCACCGACCTCATCACCAGTTGGACCTGCGCCGATGGCAGCGTCACCAACTACGGCGGCCCCGAGTACACCTACGACTACACCGCCACCTGCACAGGCAATGTCAAGGTCACCGTCACCCGCACGGGCGCCTTCTCCAGTGGGTTCTTGGACTTGTTCATCCTGGACGGCAGCAAGCCGTGCGGGCCGGCGGCGTGCACGTCGCACGCACTGATGCTGGGCAACACTGCGACCAAGACCTTTGCGGTGACCAAGGGCAACAAGTACTTCTTTGTCGTCGACGGCTACCAGAACGCCATTGCCGACTACGCCATCAAGGTCGACTGCACGCAGTGCAAGTAGGCAGTGGCGGGCGGCATCGCGGCCGCACGTGCACGGGCAGGGCAAGCAGGTGACCCGATGACCTGCAGCCGCGCTGCCTGTTGCCTGGTCATGGCCATCGTTGGGTGCGTCCTGGGTGCCGGCTGCGCCAGCAAGTCGGCGCCGCGGCGCGCCTTCTTTGCCGTGTGCGGCGGCGACGAAGAGTGCGAAAGCGGCTTGTGCTACGTCGGCGTGTGCAGCAAGAGGTCGCCGCCCCGAATGAACCGGCGCTCGTTTGGCGCGGCCAGACCGTTGTTGCGGCCGCCCGCTTGCCCCCAGGCTTACACACTCGCTAACCTGCACCCCTGCGCCGCGTTGTTGTCCGCAGCCCGGGCGATGGCGTGTCGTGCCGCCGGCATCCGTCCGGCTGGATGCTTCGATGGCGACTCGGGCTCGATGGCTGGCCTTGGCGGCCTTGGTTGCGCTTGCGTGCGCGTGTGACAGCGGCGGCGCAACGGCAGACGCGGTGGCAACGCTGCCGGACATCAGCGGCGCAGAAGCCGCCGCGCCTGGCGACGACGTGGGTGCCGGGGGCGATGCCGCCGCCGCCGACTCTGGCGCGGTTTTGGACGGGCTGGTCAACTTCGACGTGGTGCTGACCGATACCCCGGCCGATGTGCCCACGCTGGACCTGAACGCGACCAAGCCGGCGTGCAACCTGGCCGCGCCCTCGCCTGGCGAGTGCGGCTCGCCGTGCAGCGCCGACAACCAGTGTGCCATCGGCGTGTGCACGCCGACGCGCGACCAGAAGGTGTGCTCCGGGGTCTGCGGCGGCAACTTGCAGTGCCCCGAAGGCTGGGGCTGCTTGCAGGTGGCGGGCGCGCCGGACGTCGTGTTCGGGTGCTTGCCGCTGTCGCCCAACCTCGGCCGGCCATGTGTTGGCGACTTTGACTGCAAGACCCAGGTCGGCGAGGCGCCGATCGGCATCGGCGACGTGTGCGTGCCAGCGGGAGAAGAGGGCGCATTTTGTGGCAGCGACTGCGCCAAGACCGACAAGTGTCCGGCCGGCTTTGCCTGCAAGCCGGTGAAAAGCGTGGACGGCAAGGCCGCCAAGCAGTGCGTGGCCGAAAAGCTCAACGACAACTGCACCGACCGCTTTGAAAACGAACAGGCGCAGACCAAGTGCAGCAAGTCGGGCAAAGACGGAACCTGCACGGGCAAGCGCCACTGCCAAAGCAAGCAACTGACCCCTTGCACCGCCAAAGCGCCGGCTGCGGAGGTCTGCAATGCACAAGACGACGACTGCGACGGTCAGACCGACGAACCGGTGGCGGGGGCCGGCTGCAAGATTGTTGCGGGCGACAACAGTTGCCCCGGCACGCCGATTTGCGTGGGCGGCATCGAGACCTGCGTCGGCCAAAAGCCGGTGCCCGAGCTGTGCAATGCCGCCGACGACGACTGCGATGGCCAGACCGACGAGGGCTGCGACGACGACAAGGACGGCTACTGCGACGCCGCGATGGGCTTTGAGCCCGCCGGCAAGGGCGTCTGCCCAAAGGGCGGCGGCGACTGCGACGACAAAGACGCAGGCCGCTATCCGACCGCCAAAGAGCTGTGCAACGGCGCCGACGACAATTGCAACGGGCTCAAAGACGCCGAGGACCCGCTTTTGCTGCTCAACGACGCGCAGTTGTGCGAAAAGCAGCTGGGCGTGTGCGCGGGCGCCAAGAAAGCGGCGCTGTTGTGCCAGGACGGCAAGTGGCTGGCGTGCAGTGACCAGGACTACACGCTGCAAGCGCCGTCGTACAGCAAGGTCGAGGTGTGCGACGACAAGGACAACGACTGCTCGGGCAAGCCCGATGACGGCTGCAACGACGACGGCGACGGCTATTGCGACGCTGGCAAGGCCACGCTCGGTTTTCCGCTGGTGTGCCCCAAAGGCGGCGGCGACTGCAACGACGACGACAAAGCGAGCCTGCCGGGCGCGGTCGAAAAGTGCGACGACCTGGACCAGAACTGCAACGGCGCCATCGACGAGGGCTGCGACGACGACAAAGACGGCCAGTGTGACGGCGAACTGGTCGTGGTCGGCAGTCCCAAGTCGTGCCCCGGCGGCGAGGGCGACTGCGACGACCTCAACCCCAAGCGCTATAAGGGCGCCAACGAGCTGTGCAACGGCGTGGACGACAACTGCGCGGGCGGCATCGACGAGCTGTTTCCAAACCTCGGCAAGGCGTGCACCGACGGCAAGGGTATCTGCAACGTGGCCGGCACCACCGTGTGCGCACCCGACGGCGGCGCGGCGGTGTGCTCGACCAGCGCCGGCAAGCCGCAGACCGAGATTTGCGACAACCTTGACAACGACTGCGACGGCGAAATCGACGAGGGCTGCGACGACGACAAAGACGGCTATTGCGACAACGGCATGGCGACCGCGGGCAAACCCAAGGTGTGTCCACTGGGCGGCGGCGATTGCGACGACCTTTTCGGCGACCAGTATCCGAGCGCCAAAGAGGTCTGCAACGGCAAGGACGACGACTGCGACGGCAAGACCGACGCCAGCGACGGCGATCTCATCATCGAAGACCCGCAGAATTGCGAAAAGACCCTGGGCGTCTGCAAAAGCAGCAAGAAGCCAGTGACGTTGTGCGCCAATGGCAAGTGGCTGCCGTGCAGCGCGGAGCACTATGCCAACTGGAATGCCAACTACGGCACCCAGGAAGCCTGCGACAACCTCGACAATGACTGCAGCGGCC
>CAXRHS010000001.1:0-2468 GCA_964230235.1 Myxococcota bacterium | reverse complement strand
GCGGGCGTCGGCAATGTCCTTTTCGGTGACGGCCGGCGCAGAGACCTGCAGATCCGGCAGATTCATGCCTTTGCGGTCGGTCAGCCGCCCGCCGTGGACGACTTCGCAGGTCAGCTCGTCGGCCGCGATGGTCAAGATGCGCATCTCGAGCTTGCCGTCGTCGAGCAGCACGCGCGCGCCGACCCGCGCATCGGCGATCAACCCCTTGTATTCCGAAGGGATGAGCCCAGGCCGGCCAAGCTCCGGGCGAACGGTCACGGTCTGCTGCTCGCCGGCCACCAGCTCGATGCCGCCGCCTTCAAAGCGGCCGACCCGGATCTTGGGCCCGCACAGATCGGCCAGGATCGCGATCTCGCGGTGCGCCTGCGCCGCAGCCGCCCGAATGGCGTCGATCGCAGCGCCGTGCTGCTCGTGGCTGCCGTGCGAGAAGTTGAGGCGGAACACGTCGACATGCTCGGCCAGCCTGGCCAGGATGCCGGGCTGCAGGCTGGCCGGACCGACGGTGGCCACAATGCGGGTGCGGCGAAGTTTGAGAGCCACGCGGTCGAGATCGATGCGAAGGTGCGTCATCGTGCCAGGATGCGCGAGTGCCACGGCCAATGCAACCGGGGCGACGCGGCCACAGCCAACCCGTCTGACCGCGCCGCGGCGGTGGCAAAACCGTGCGCCCGGACCGACAAACCGCTACCATTGGCGGTTCGGCGCGACCGCATGGGCGCGGCCCGGAGGCAGACGTGACGGCAGTGCATCGGTGGGCGCAGGTTTGGGTGGCAGTCGCTGCGCTCGGTTGGGGCTGCGAAAGCGAGGCCCCGGCAGACGACGTCAGCTTGCCCGAGAGCGGCGTCGGCGAGCCCGACTCCGGCTCGCGCTTTCAGCCAGAAGATGCCACCACCAGCGTGCCTGAGACCACCGCGAACCAGCCGGAACTCAAGCCCCTCGACCTGGGCACGCTCGAAGACAGTGCACCCGTTGCCGACAGCCTGGACAGCAGTGACCTGACCGTGGCAGCCGATGCCGACGATGGCGGCGGTGCCGCGGATGCCACACCGGAGACCAAGCCGGTGGTGACCACCTGCGAAGGCCACTGCGGCATCTACATGGAGGACAACCCTTGTCACTGCTCGGTGCTGTGCCTCAGTGAAGGCAACTGCTGCGCCGGCTTTCAAGAGCTGTGCAAGTGCGCCAAAGACGGCGACTGCGACGACGGCAACGACTGCACCAGCGACTCGTGCAACAAGTCCAACGGCTACTGCTTTCAGCAACCGCTCAAGTCGTGCTGCAAGGCCGACAGCGAGTGCCCGGCCGGCGACGCCTGCAACGAAGCCAAGTGCATCAGCGGCACCTGCACCAAGCAACCCAAGGACTGCAACGACGGCATCGACTGCACGCTGGACTTCTGCGAGGCCGGCAAGTGCACCAACAAGATCAACACCAAGAACTGCCTGGTCGACGGCAAGTGCTACAAGGCCGGCGACCAGGACCCGGCGCTCGGCGCCTGCGCGACCTGCGACCCGGCCAAGAAGCAAGACGCCTGGACCGCCGCACCGGGCAAATGCGCCATCGAAGGCCAGTGCCTGGCCTCGGGAGAAGCCAACCCCGCGGCGGCATGCGCGGTGTGCGACGCCACCAAGTCGACGACCGCGTGGACGGTCAAGTCGGGCAACTGCCTCATCGACAACAAGTGCTACAAGGCCGCCGAAGCGAATCCGCAGAGCACATGCCAGGTTTGCGATCCAGTCGCCAACGCCAGCGCGTGGTCCGGCAAAGCCGGCTACTGCGCCATAGACGGCCAGTGCATCGCCGACAAGGCCAGCAACCCGGCCGATTCGTGCCAGGTGTGCGACGTGGCAAAGAACAAAAGCGGCTGGACGGCCAAGGTCGGCTTTTGCGCCATCGACGGCCAGTGCGTCGCCAACGGAAAAGCGGCCGACGGATCGGGCGGCTGCAAAGTATGCGACATCACCAAGCCGGGCGGCTGGACGCTCAAGCCGGCCGGCACCACTTGCCTGGCACTGGGCCCGTGCGTCACCACCCCCAAGTGCGACGACGCCGGCGTGTGTACTGGCGTCAAGAAGCCGGGCTGCTGCAATGCCGATGCGGATTGCGCCAATGACCCCGCGCCTCCCGGTCCGTGTGAAGTCTCCGCTTGCGAGCTGGCGACGGGCAAGTGCGTGCTCAAGCCCAAGGCCGACTGCTGCACCGATGGCGTGTGCTGCGACAAGGCCAGCAACACGCTATTGCCGGCGGGCACGGCCTGCTCGACCATGGCGTCCAACTACAAGTACGTCTGTGAGGGCGACACCGGCTACAAGATCGCCCAGGTCGCCGGGTGCACCGGCACCAGCGCCACCAAGTGCTCGTCGTCGACGCTGGCCGACGGCGCCAAGACGGTGGCCAAGAAATGCACCGACGGCCAACTGTGCGTCAAGAGCACAGAGACCTCGTTTTCGTGCAAATAGGGCCCGTGC